>JAUVCL010000201.1 GCA_030595845.1 Campylobacterota bacterium | reverse complement strand
TTCACAACGTCTATAGAAGATCTACTCTCAGCAGTGCCTGTGTACAAGGTGCTGTTTCTTTCAACCTTTTTTCCCTTATTCACAATTAGCAATGTCAGACTTTTTGGCTCATTTTTGACTCAAGATTGGCGTTTGTCTCTTTTACACTATTCCATATTTTAGTATCGGTAATAAAATAACGGTTACAGACGTAACTAGTTTAAGTTTATCCATCATAGGAAAGAAGTATAATAAAGTATAATAAAATAAAGCAGTAGAAGCTGTTTTGTAACTGCATCAAAAAAAAAGGAAATTAAAATGAAAATTCATCATATTAGTAAAACAGTAACCGCTGTAGCTCTTAGCGTTCTCGCTATCGCTTTATTCACCAGTTGTAGTAAAGACGATAGTTCCAGCGCATCAACTCCACCACCTGCAGCATCTAAAGTCTTATACGTCCCGCTAACATACGGAAGTGACAATTACGCAGGGTCTATATTAGGTTTTGATACGGCTTCTAAGCAAGCTACTATTTATCCTATGCCGGGTAACCCTGAAAACATGAGTGCTGTGTCGAGCATTAAACCTGAAGATGCCTCCTCAGGGCTTATGTATGATAGAGACTCAGGTCTGATATATGGTCATTTAGCTCAAGGTGGAAATGATGGAGAGGGTGCGATATTTGAGTACGATCCGGCGAATGATAAGTTTCGTATCTTATACTCTTTTGCGGGTTTTGAAGGTAGTTACCCTGCTTATGCACCTATATTGGTCAATGGTAATTTGATTGGGGTTACGTTACATGGTGGGAAGAATGGGACTTTTGTTCATGAAGGAGAACGTTTTTCAGATCCTGCTGGGACAATATATTCATACTCACTTGCAGATGAGAATCTTACCGTCTTGTATGATTTTAATTGTAGTGACGCCATAGGCTGTGCCTCCCATGGTCAAATTATGAAATCCTCATATAATGGTGCTTACTACGGAAGCACGTCAATAGCAAATAATGATAGTTCTAATACAACAGGCGGTTTGTGGGAGTTTAATAACGGTACGATGAAACATATAATTACAATGAGTTTAAAAGGCCGGATAGCAGAAAGGGGTACTTACCTGTATTATTCTTCTTATAAGTATCACGGTGAAGAGCTTAATACAGGCAGTATAGACTTGAGTAAAAATTATACCCATTCTCAATATACTGCAGCGGGGCATGGGAGATTGGGCTCAGGTGTTATTAGAGTAGGAGATAAGGTTTTTGGTATCGCATCAGAAGATGGAGAGTTAGGCGGGGGAACTATCATTGAAATGGGTAATGGTAATTTTGCCCCAGCTGTTCGTTATCCTTTTTCGTTAGGATCAGAACATCAACCTTTAGATATACTAGAGGGAGATTTTAATGGTATTATTTATGGAACCCTACACAATTCGTCTCCAAGAGGCAGTGGACTTTCTGACCCAGGCGGATTGTTTCAGTATGATGTTTTAGGTTCATATCACAGTCTATATACTGCGTCAATTTTACCTCTAACACCCACTGGCCTAAGTCAGAAGTTTATCAGTGCCCCTGTCAAAGTAGGGACTAAATTATATGGTATCAGTGCAAGTGGTTCAGATGATTTGGCCAATGAAGGGGTACTGTATGAGTTTGATATAATTACTCAGACATATAGTGTAAAAGTTGATTTTGGACACTCTTCAGGCAAACACCCCCGTGCCCTTACTAAACACTCAAATGGAAAGATTTATGGAACGGCTTACCACGGTGGCTTAGGTGGTGTAGGACTGGGTGGTCAACGTGATGCTGAGGCTAATGCAGCGAGTTTCGTGATAGATCCAAAAGCAGGCAGTATCACTCCTTTTGCTCACTCAGATCAGCAATACTTTGCACATATAGCGAGTCAGTTTATTGAGGGCAAGGATGGGAAACTGTACGCTGCAACATATTCTAGAACTTCAAGCACAACCTTTACAAACATCTGTGCAATTGATCCAGACACAGCTGTTATGGAAGAGAAGGTGCTTCATGGGGTAGAAACACCCCTCCCGCCCGGGGTTTTTGTAGATACAAGACCAAATTCACCTCTTTTGTTTATAAACAATAAATACTACGGAACTACGAAAAGTAGTATTTATGAAGTAGAAGTGGACCCTGCTGACAATACTCCTCTTAGCAACATATTAGTACACTTATTTACGGACACAAACACAAGTGAGGGAAGGAAACCAAGAGGTATAATTGATGTAAATTCAACAATGCTTTATGGTGTGACTGAATTTGGTGGAGATCATGATAGCGGTGTTATATTTAAGATAGCTATAGCACCTGAAGGCAGTGTAACGCCAACAAACACACCTATAGTCAAAGTTTATGACTTTAATACAACAGGAACAGATGGAATGCTTCCAAGTACAGCACCAGCCTTTCATAATGGCTTTATTTATGGTGCAACACTTAATGGTGGTGTAAACGATGGTGGAGTCCTTTACCGCTTAGAAGTTGCCACAGACTCTTTTACAGTGCTTCATAGTTTTGGAAGTGGTGATGAAGGGTCTCATCCTAGAGGTTCTGTTTACATAGCTGAAGATGGCCGTATTTATGGAACAACAACTGCTGGAACAGACAATGGACTAGGGGGCTTATACAGTTGTAATATAGATGGTAACTGTATTAAAGAGTACTCATTCACAAAAGAAAGTGGGTATGGCGCCAGTTACACACAGATCAACGAACTATAGGCATTGGGTTAAGGAGCTTTCCTTAACTGCTTGAACCCTATTTTAAAAAACGTGTCATAAAATTTTAACTCATCTGCTCAGTAAAAAACTTATGGGCGGGATGGGTACAAATTGTCCAAAAAAAAACTGCAAAAAAAATGATGCAGTGACAGAGTGAAAATGTTTTACAAAAATCCTCACCCGACCTGCCCATAAATACTCACACTTCAAACAGCTTCTTCAACTGAACAACGAATTATTAGACCAGCGGTCTAATCTCCACAAACATCACCCACACAGTACTTTCTTACACTTGGTAAAAATATGTGAGCCAAATATGAGCCGTTTTAGTGCCATTTCCTCAAAAAAAGAAACTAATCCCCATTCACTCAAACAAGTGAATGAAGGTAGCGCTCTAAACTCCAAAGAGTACTTCTAACTGCTCTATAGGCAGTAGTTCTTCACTGACAAACAACGACACTCCAAAATCTGCATCCAACACGCAAACAACTTGGGCATACCTATCAAAAGGTTCTATCATCTCGATGTAGTCTGTGTAGGG
>JAUVCL010000147.1 GCA_030595845.1 Campylobacterota bacterium | reverse complement strand
TAGACTACTAAAACAGGAAGATGCCTGGCTGGCTAAAGGGGTAAAAGCCAGAGAAAAACGTAATCAGGGACGTAAAAAGCGCGTCTATGAACTCCGTGATGAAGCCAAAAAAAACCCTACCCTTATTCGTAAAATGATGGTAGAACTTGAACGTGAGAAAAAACATTTTAACCGTGAGGAAGGTGTTTCCCGTAAAAAAATGCTTTTTGACATTGAAAACATGTCCTACTCGGTTCCAGGTAAAAAGCTTATAGAGAACCTTACTACCCGTATCTTGCAAAAAGACAAGATAGCCATAGTGGGCATCAACGGTGCTGGGAAATCTACGCTTCTCAAACTCATGTTAGGACGTATCAACCCAGACTCAGGTGTCATTAAACAAGGTGATTTTGAATTAGGTTACTTTGACCAACATAGAGAGATGCTTGATGACAGTAAAACACTCATAGAAACCTTTTGTCCAGACGGTGGTGATCAGATTGATGTGCAAGGTACTGTATTACATGTCTATGGATATTTGAAATCATTTTTATTTCCTAAAGAATTTTTAGCAAAAAAAGTAGGTATGCTCTCGGGTGGAGAGAAAAACCGTGTAGCACTTGCCCTGCTTTTATCTAAAAAAGTGGATTGTCTTATTTTAGATGAACCCACCAATGATCTCGATATCCAGACGATAAACATCTTGGAAGAAAAGCTAATTAATTTTCCCGGAGCCATTTTATTTGTCTCACATGACCGCTATTTCATAGATAAAATAGCTTCTAAACTTTTCATCTTTAAAGGGGAAGGAGTTGTAGAAGAGTCTTATCAAACCTATACAGAATATTTGGAAATAGAAAAAGAGATGAAAGAACTTGATGCTTTAGACAAAGAGGTGAAAACATCTGTCAAAAAAGAAGAAATATCTAAAGAAAAAAAGCAGACCAAACTAAGTTATAAAGAGCAACAGGATTATGATAAGCTTCCCGATGAGATAGAAGCGTTGGAAGTGAAGATAGCTGAGATTAATACCTGTCTCTATGATCCAAAGTGTTATGAAGAAAAAGGCTTAATAACACTCAGTGAAGAATTGACTGCGTATGAAGCTGAATATGAAGAGAAAACCGATCGTTATTTGGAAGTTTTAGAGATTTTTGAATCCCTATAACTACCAATAAATCACGACGCTTCTTCTTCCCCAGCGTAAGGCTTTTCTTAAATTTAACCCCATATAGACATCAATACGTTTTCTATAGCGCTTATTCATTTTGTCACGTACCCTATAGAAGCCTGGTAAACCACTTATACGTACTTTTGTACCATTCCTCATGCCATATCTTGTCAGCATATCTCTGGAGACGGCAATCAACTTCATTCCTGGTCTAATACGATTATTCCATGCTGCGAGAAAAGGCGTAGAATCTGTTTGGTTCGCATGAGATGTATAGGCTGTGGCTGTCACACGGAGTTTTCTTTTACCAAAGCCGTGTAACATATCCAACTTGCCACTCTTTTTCTTTCTAGTTCCTGCTTTTTTCTTTGCTTCGATCTCAGCTAAAATATAAGGAAGTGGTAACTTGATCGTTCTACCTGTAGCAATACCTGTATGCGCTTTGATATTGTTAAATTCGACCAATGATTTAGGATCAAGATTAAACATTGCAGCAATAGAAATTAAGCTATCACCCTCTTCTACTGTATATTTGGCCACAGACAAGGCATCAATAATTTTTTGCTCAAACGGAAGTTTTAATTCTTTCCCAACACGTAAAGTAGACTTAGTTTTGAGTCCATTATATCTTGCAAGTACTTTAGTCGATAAGCCAAACTTCTTTGCTATCCTACTGAGCATATCACCTTTTAAAACGGTATATTCACCCTGAGCCTCTTTAGGTTTTTTCGCATATATTTGTGCTAAGATCTCTTCTCCTATCACCGAAGTAATCTTAATATCGTCTATTCTTTCTTCAACCTTTTCTGCGACCAAAGGCTCTTTTATCACAGTGATCGTTATAGGTGTTGGCTCACTACCTTTGAAACGTATGGATTCTTCTATTTTGACATATTTTTCTATCATGTCAGCCACTGAAATAACCCTCATTTGTTTCTTTACAGGAACAGGCAAAGTTTTTACCCGAATGAGCTTTGAAGTGCCTACATCATAAACAATCTCTTTTGCCTTCAAAAACTTTGCACCATAAGGATTACACTCTGTGATAACCCCTGTAACTACTCTACAGTCAATCACAGTTTTTGCTGATACTGTTTCCAATACTAAACATGATAATAAAAAAACTTTAAAATAACTTCTCGACATTACGTTGTGCTAAACTATAAAAAGTTTAACATCTCTCCTTTAATAGATTCTTTTGCCACAACAACACTATGCATAACAGGCTTGTTAAATAAGCCTGTTATCATAGCAGGAACAGTGACATTTGTATTTTCACTCACCCATTTTAATGCTTCTGTATCATCCTTCACTGTATGACCTAAAGCTTTTGCAACGGCAGGGCTGAATTTAGTCCATTCAGCAGTTGAATAGACAACCGTTTTAAGATTTTTTTCTCGTAATTTTTCATAAGCACGCATACATGTTGCCGTGTGCGGGTCCATAATATAGCCTTTTTGTGCATAAGCTCCAACTACCGATTCACACTCTTCATCATCAGAGAAAGAAGCATCAAAATCTTCACGCAATAAGGCAAGTTCCTCTGGGGTCAGTTGATATTTACCCGCGCTTGCCAAGGCATCCATAAGCTCTTTGGTTCGTGCTGCACCAAACTTATCGAACATGATACGTTCAACGTTTGAGCTTTTCAAAATATCCATCGCCGGAGATTCTGTTTGGATCAGTTCACGCGTTGTAAGATCATACGATCCATTGTTGATCCAGTCTGTCAATATGTTATTTATATTGGATGAGATAAGTATCTTCTCTATAGGTAAACCTGCTTTTTTCGCATAATATGCACCCAAGGCATTACCGAAATTTCCACTGGGTACTACCAGATAAATTTTTTCACCCATGGTGATCTCATTTTTTCTCAGTAATTCTAAATAAGAGTGTATATGGTAAATGATCTGAAAAATAATACGTCCAAAGTTTACCGAGTTTGCTGCTGAAAGTTTAATGTTTCGCTCTTGTAATTCAGCTTTAAAATCTTCAGAAGCAAGCAGGTCTTTGAGTGTATTTTGTGTATCATCAAAACTACCTTCAACCCCAATTACTTTAAGGTTTGATGCATCTTCAGTCACCATTTGAAGTCTTTGTACATCAGAGGTTCCACCATCAGGATACAGACAGGCTACCTGCACACCCTCTTGGTCTTTAAATGTTTCCAGTGTAGCAGGACCGGTATCTCCAGATGTTGCGGCCATGATAAGATAATGCTCACCTCTTTTTTGTGCCAACTTTGAAAGTACATATCCAAAAGGCTGTAGTGCCATATCTTTGAAAGCTCTTGTAGGTCCATGATAAAGTTCGGAGACAAAACAATCTTCTTCTATTTGGGAAAGAGGAACCGGGTTTGAGGGATCATCAAATGCATCATATCTTTTTAAAGCCTCTTCGAGTACTTCTGTTTCGATATCTATTCCAAATTGTTGCAAAAAGTCCAATGCTAAAGTTTTATAATGGCTTGAAAGATGTCCTTCTAAAAACGCTTTATCTAAAGTTGGAAGCTGTGAAGGTACATATAACCCGCCAAAACTAGCGCTTGGGCTGAGTATCGCTTCTGAAAATGGCACGGATGAAGGTTTTTGTCCGTCATTTCCACGTGTCTCAATAAATTGCATCTATATTATCCTATGTTGATATGCGTACTTATGTCCGCTAATAACTATAATTATAGCTAAATAAGCTAAGGGTTATGGGAATGAGTGGTTTAAAATAAAGGAGTAGTAAAAATAAGTATCTAGTGTCTATTTGCTCTACAACTCAAGGAGAAGAAGAATGTTTTTTAGGGAAAAGAATGTCAACTAATACGAATTATAGAAACAAACAAAACACTAAATACTTAGATAATAGAAGAAAAGAAACTTTACTAGAAATAGCTAAGTTCAACTCTCTATTGGTAGTCTGGCAATCTACGTGAGACCCATGACTTTCCGTACCCACCTCGCGATGAATTTGGCTTTTTCAATACAGTTAAACCGTATATGGAATTGTAGCACTATATTCTTAATAAAAATTAAAATGAAACATAATTGTTGGAAAAGTGCAAAAAACCCTATTTTGCATGATAAAAATCTATAAATGTTTTGCTATCCATTGGCTTAGCAAAATAATACCCCTGTGCCATATCACACTTGTACGATCTCAGTAAGTTTTCCTGTTCAAGTGTTTCAACCCCTTCGGCGATCACTTCATATCCTAAACTTTGAAACAATACTATAATGGTCTTAGCCACCTGAGCATCATGTTTATTGGTAGTGATATCCAAAATAAAAGATTTATCGATCTTTATGGTATCTATCGCCAAACTCTTGAGATAACTCATAGATGAATATCCTGTGCCAAAATCATCAATGGAGACTCGACAGCCTATACTACGCAGATCATCAAGGATCGTCAACTTTTCCGTGGTGTATTCCATAATATACCGTTCTGTTAATTCAATTTCAATATTCTTAGCTTGCATACCCGTCTCATCAAGGATACTTTTAAAGTTTTTAAAAGCATCCGCTTGGCGTAACTGTACAGATGAAATATTAATGGCAATTAAATCAAGTTCCAACCCTTGATCTTTCCATTTCATATACTCTTGACAGGCAGAACGAAATACAAAATACCCTAACTCCACGATTAGCCCTGTATCTTCAGCCACTGAGATGAATTCTTCAGGAGAAACATTTCCAAGTACAGCACTATGCCAGCGGATCAATGCCTCCACTCCAGTGATCTTGCCTGTAATCAAATGATATTGAGGCTGATAATGTAAGCTGAATTCTTGCCTCTTCAATCCATGCACTAACTCCTGCTCCAACTCCAAACGTCTTTGTATGTTGACGGAGAGTTGT
>JAUVCL010000173.1 GCA_030595845.1 Campylobacterota bacterium | reverse complement strand
AGTCGCTTATGGGTGTCTCTTTCACATCTGCAAAGATGATCTTAAAGGCATTGTTCTGTTCAAAGAGATCCATCCAGGAGTCTATATAACCCTGTGCAAAATGTACCCTTTTCTCATCCCCATGTTCTCTTCTTTCTCTGTCTCTTGTATCGACAGATTGTTCAAAGATGGCAATACGTGATTCGTGCCATACTCTTTTACCTAGAACTAAAGGAGAGTTTGCAGAAAATCCGACCAGAATGACCGAGGCAAGCAATGAAGCATGATAGTACTCAACAGCTTCATCAAAAGGGATCTGTAAGTGTATCTGTAAAGAGGTACCAAGTGCTTCAAGCATCACATCATCTTTTTGTAAAGATACTTCATCCTTACCATGAAAGAGAATTTTTACCGGTTCATGCCTTAACTCCCTCATACGCTGAGAGACCAATGTATATCTATGCATATCTGACTGATATAAGGCTTTGTTGAAATGTTTGAGTTTTAAAGAAGGTAGTACACCAAAAAGTCCAAGTTGTGCATTGAACTTTCCCGCAGACTTTTGTGCTTTTTCCCAAAGTGACTGTAAATCCGCTTCTAAGCTTTCGGGTGCATCACTATCAAGTTCAAATACATTTCCATTGATCTCAAGATCATACTTTGCGAGTTCGTTGGTAAAAAGAGGAGAGTCTATGTCATCAAGTATTTTATGATTTATAGGATTAGGTTTATTATCACTGTCAAGAATACAAACTTCCAGTTCATAGCCAATACGGTATTTATCTGAAAAGATCTCTGAACCTTTGTCAAACAATGACCTGATATATTCAAGTTCATTATAACAGGCATTTTTAAATGCTATAAAATCTTCTTTTGTAAATACCCTATTGCTTATTTCACTACCCATCACAGACCTTATTTCTATTCTCTTATATATAGTATAACAAAAAGAATCAAAGAACGTACAAAAAGAACAAAATTGCATCGATGCAGAAGGCTAAACTGTTTAGAGCGAATGGGTAAGGGAGTTTGCATACCTATTTGCTTAATATGGAACAGGGAGATACCTTAATAACACTTTCTGTCTTTTTATCTATTTTTCGATTTTTTTTCTATCAAAATAAACTATAGTTTACTTTTTCCAAACAACTTCATCCCTTATAGATATTAAATAAAATAATAAGGGATATTTTCTACAAGTAGAGTATTTATAAAAAGTTACTACATATATAATATATTTGTAGTAACATTATTTTAAACCTTAAATTAGAGATGTAAAAGTTAGTAGAGGAGTATACTCTTGCATTATTATGTAGAATCTATACAATAGATGTATGCACGTCTACACGCTACCTATCCATATGTTTCGACGATATAATATTCTTATGTAGTAACAAATATTCATATTACTACATAACCCTTGACATATTGTAGTAACTTTGTGTATAATACATTTATACGGTTGAGATAACCCATTTGGAAATTATCTCTAAAAAGAAAGTTTAAGAGAGATCGGAGGTCACAAATGCCTATTAGAACTATCACTGATAAACAGTATAAAGGTGTGAGTGAACTGTATAGAAAATCTGATGGAAAAGTTACCGGATACTATATCACGTATCGAGATATAGATGGTAAACCTATCAAACGCAGAGTTGATGTTGATAACAAAGATGATGCACTACTTAAACTGACAGATATCAAAAAAGAAATTGATTTAGAAAAAAAAGGAAATACTATGAGTATTACACTTCCTGAAACGATCAAAGACATTAAGATAAAGAAACCCAAAATAGATAAGCCTAAAAAACTTTCTATTCCACCCTCTGGGAAAACCATGCAAGAGTACCAAGAGATCATCTCTGCTTACAACGGTGTTGCTGTTGTAACGCTCATAGACATTGTTGCTTTTGATGATATCAATATCTTTTATGGATATGAAGCGGGTATGCGCATTGTAGATACTATGCAAAGTCTGATAGATGATACACTCAAAGAGATGCGTGTAAGCGGTCTGTTTAGTAGATATGGGGTAGAGACATTTTCTTATGAACTCTATCATGTATATGCAGATAAACTCTGTCTGTTCATCAAAAATGACTTTAATCATCGTCTGCTCGATATGATAGTGAAAGAGCTTTTGAGTAAAATATCAAATCATCCATTCGTTGTTTCTGATGAGAATCACATACATATCAATGCAACCTTTGGTGCTACAAAAGCAGATGCCTCAGTGAGCTTGATCTATGCGGAAAAAGCACTTCATGAAGCAAAAAAATACCAAAATCCCTACATTTTTCATGACAGTTACTCTATGAATAAGAACGATTATATTGTAAACAAAGTATATGAAACATTGATAGATAACATTAAAGAAGAGACCGTTACACCATATTTTCAAGGGATCTTTGCTACTGCAGAGTGTACTGTACCGTATAAGTTTGAAAGTCTAATGCGACTTGTGGACAGTGAAGGATGTGTATTGTCCCCAGCTGTATTTATGGAGAAATCTAAAGAATACCGTTTGTATACACAGTTGATGTCTCAAATGATCGACAAAGTGTTTGACGTAATGTCAAAACATGATGTTGCAATGACTGTGAATCTCTCTTATGTAGATATTAACAATACTGAACTCTGTGATCGATTGATAGATAAAATTAAAAAAGAGAAGATCGGTAAACGTTTGACAGTTGAGATCGTAGAGAGTGAACAGATCCAGGATGTTGAAATGGTTAATGAATTTATCTTTGCTCTTAAAAAACATGGTGTGATGATCGCTATTGATGATTTTGGTAGTGGTTTTTCAAACTTTGATACGATTGTAAATCTTGATATTGATTATGTAAAACTGGATGGTTCATTAGTCTCCAAGATACATGATAAGAAATATAGGATCATTCTGGAAAATATGGTCAAGATATGTAAAGATCTGGATATAAAGACTATTGCTGAGTATATTTCTGATGAGAGTATTATGGATGAGGCACAACGTATCGGGGTGGATTATCTGCAGGGCTATCACCTTCATAAACCCCAAGAATGGAGCAGTGTTAGACAAACATTTGATATGAAAGGAGATGAAAATGCATAGTGAAAATAATGAATTGAAAACGATAACAGAAATGCCTGATCTTAAATTGGAAATGAAATTATTGAAACAAAACCTATTTTCAGATGATATAACCAAGAGTAAAAATAGATTATGGATATATAAAAATAAACTCAGTGATCATGATACTTTCAATGAGTTTGGTTATCTTGTCAGCATCAAAATATCTGACTATCATGCCATATTCAAAGAGTATGATTCAAATGTAGCCAATAAACTCTTAAAACTGGTCAGTGACTATATTATGGAATATATGAATGAGAATCATCTTAACTTTGAGATCGTACGTTATAGTGAAGACAACTTTTTGATATTTATTTATGAACTGAATGAAGAGAAAGTAGAAGAGCATATAGTAAATATTCAAAAGAGTATGTCAAACTATAGGTTTAAACATCGCCATAAAGTGTTTAATTTGACTTTTTATTTTGCAGTGATGCAATACGTAAAAAGTGAATCATTCTCATCTGTATTGGATCAGTTGGATGAAAAGCTCTTTTTAAATGATCTATATTCGTGGGCTCTAGTTCCACGATTTTACAGTGTAACTTGAAATGGCATAAGTGCTTTCTTCCTGCTGGCGTATCACTTCGTTGGCTATCTCTTCTTCTGTTTTATCCCATCGGATGGTTACAGTTTGTTTTCCCCATTTAAGAGCACGTCTTCTATTGCATCCCATATAGATATCTATTTTCTTTTTCCAGCGTTTATTCATTTTATCAAGTACTTTGTAGTTGTGCTTGTAACCATCAATACGTACGCTAGTACCGTTTGTTAGTCCTAATGCCAAGAGATCTCTTGAAACGGCTATAGACTTGACACTTGGTTTAAGTGTGTTGTTCCATGCAGCCAGGTAAGGAGTACGGTCTGTCTGACAAACAGTTGATGTATATGCGGTAGCTGTCACTTTTAAAACATGCTCTTTTTCGATGGGCTTTTTATCTTTAACATTAAGAGTGTGTAGGTCTGGAGTAGTACAGCCTGAAAGAAAAAGTAAGGAG
>JAUVCL010000218.1 GCA_030595845.1 Campylobacterota bacterium | reverse complement strand
TGCCTCTCTTGAAGATCCTTTAGCTCCAGAAGAACAGCCATAGCTTCCACAAAGGTTCGAATAATAACAGGCATTTCTTCCAGGCTTGTTTTTAGAGAGTACTGCTCTAGGTGTGACAAGGGGAGTAATATCTAAAGCTTTACAACTCTTGTCAAGCAGTTTAACAACAGCATTTTCTTTGGTCGGCAGTTGTGTAAAGTTAGGCGTACTCCGCCATGGTTCATACTCATGTTTTTCATAATGTCCTGATATACCTACCAATTCTTCGGCAAGTGCATAATATGGTTCCATGTCATCATAAGTAATGGGCCAATCCACAACATTGGCTCCTTTTATCTCCCCATATTTACTTTTAAGCCTGAAATCATCTGGGTGTAAACGATGTAACATCCCAGACATAAGGTTGGACGAGCCTCCTACAATGTTACCATTCCAAAAGCTCCAACCAGATTCATAGGTAGGTGTAGCCACCCATTCCCCATCTACTTTTTCTTCTATGGTATGGTACTCATCAAAAAGGTTGGGAGTTACCAGGTCTCTACGACAGTATGCTAACTCATCTTTAGAAAACTCTTCACGCTTAAGAAGTCTCCCTTTTTCAAGTACAACCACTTTAAAACCTGCTTGACACAAAGTATAAGCTACTGCTCCGCCACTTGCTCCCGAACCGATTATTACGACATCATATTTCATAGTTCAATATACCTTGTTTTGGGTCTTGGAAATCCACCATATGCATTGATCGCTTTCCATCCTGCTTCATTTACATTTGATCCGTACACAGGATCAGAAAACATACCTTCCATAGTTAATGTCATGATACGTGACAACCAGGAGCTTCCATAATTTGTCTCTTCATAGGCACGCAGTGCTTTTTCTTTATCTCTATGGGTCATGGAAGTAAATCGTCCTTTCTCTCGAGAAACAAACTCCTCTGCCCCTTCCAACACAAAAGCCTTTATATCTTTATCAAAACTTTTATGGGTGATGGTTTCAAACAGAAACTGTGTGACATTCATCATTTTGGCAGAAGGCAACTTGCTACCATTAGGAAACATATGTTCCTGTACCGCTGCTATAGTAGGTTCTATCTTCTTAAATGCTTTCTCATACCTAGTCATGCTTTTTGCATGAATATAAGGAGAGAGTCCAAGCATTGAACTTAAAATTAAAAATTGTCTTCTTTTTTTTATCATCTCTGTCTTTTCTAAAATTTTTACTAATCATAATCATATAGTGTGTACTTAAAGTGCAAAATAAACTACACGAACTTTACACATAAAAACTATTATACTTCTATAGTCATAAAAATATTAGGAGACAAAGATGAAAAAGTTAATTTTTTCTTCGTTAGTAGGATTGGCACTTGTTACTTTTACTGGATGTACAAACGGCAGTGATGCAGAAACAGCAAAATGTCAGTCAGGAAAATGTGATGGTGCTAAAAAATGTGACGGCGCAACAAAATGTGATGCGAGTAAAGCTGTCGGTAAATGTGGTAACTAACCCTCTACTCTTTCTTTCTAGAGAGAGTTTTCTTCTTTATTGTGTTATACTTCCGTACTTAGTTACGCTTATAGAAGCATTGAAAATCCATTTATCAAGGAAGATAATATTCATGAAAAAAATTTTACTCTACACTTTAGCCCTTTTTGCCATACTTGTTGCTATCTTAACCTATATTCTCTACTCTGAAGGTGCATTTGAAACGTATTCTTCGACAGAACAAAAGAAGCTCGAACCCTTCATGAAATGTGAAGCAGGTAAATGTGCTGCAGGTAAATGTGGAGTGAATCCTTAAACAAACTTTCTCTTTTTACTTCTCTTTTTTTTCTCAAGCAAAAGAGGACTTCTTGATCTTTTTAATTTCTCTTCTCCGATACACACAGACTACACATCCTTCATACTATACTTACACTTGTAACAACAAACATATAATTTTGAAAAGGAGTTTACACATGTTAAAAACAATATACCCAATAACAAAAAACATATTAAGCAATGGACAAAGTATCTCTTTGTTTTTCGCAAGACTTGTAGTCGCATATGGTTTTTATGAACCTGCCATGACAAAATGGTCTGATATCAAGAGTGTTGCAGAGTGGTTTGGTTCTATTGGCATACCTTTACCTACGCTCAATGCCTACATGGCAGCAAGTACTGAAATTTTAGGTGTAGTACTTTTAACATTAGGACTCTTTACTCGGTTGATTTCTATTCCTCTCATTATTATCATGATCGTCGCTATTGCTACTGTACATTTAAGCAATGGTTTTAGTGCAGGCAGTAATGGTTACGAGATCCCTCTTTATTATATGTTGTTCTTGGCCCTCTTTGCTTCACTCGGAGCCGGAAAACTTAGCTTAGATCATCTACTGTTTGGGGATGAGCAAT
>JAUVCL010000190.1 GCA_030595845.1 Campylobacterota bacterium | reverse complement strand
CTTCGACAAGTTCAGCCACCTGTTCTGCTCGTCCTACACCGTTTCCATAACCGATAAAGAGGATCTCTTCACCCTCCTGAAGCAAGACAGACTTTCCTAACTCATAGGCTGGACTTTCACGATCTTCAGCCCAGAAAGCACCTCTGGGGTATCTAAAAGCACAAGGATGATCATACTCTTTAGCAAATGCCATAGCCTCTTTCATCGTTGTTTCATTATACGGTGCAAATAGCGTCATATTGGGGATGGCTCGTAAAAATGAGATATCAAAAGCCCCTTGATGTGTCTCACCATCTTCACCTACGATCCCTGCTCTGTCTATGGCAAAGGCTACACCCAGATCCATCAGAGCGATATCATGGATCACTTGATCATAGCCCCGTTGTAGAAATGTAGAGTAGATCGTACAAAATGGTTTAAAACCCTCTTTAGCCAAAGGTCCCATAGAAGTGACTGCATGTTGTTCCGCGATGGCAACATCCCAAAAGCGCTCCGGGTATTTTTCCATCACAGCAGACATACCTGTACCGCTTGGCATAGCGGCAGTTACACCTACAACCTTATCATCCTTATCTGCCAGTTCAAGCAAAGTTTCAGAGAAAATGGCAGTGGCAGCTTTAGGATCACTTTTTTTTGATGATTCTCCGGTCTTAAGATCAAAAGCACTCACACCATGCCAATGTTCTTTCGTTCCTTCAGCGATCTCATACCCTTTACCTTTAGTCGTTTGGGCATGAATGATCACCGGTTTACCCATACTTTTTGCTATTTCCATTGTTTCTATCAGTGACTCAATATTATGTCCATCCACCGGACCTATATACTCTATCCCCATCTCTTCAAATAAAATACCCGGTGTGATCAGTTTAAAAGACTCTTCAAATCTTTTTGCCATATAGGTTGCACTATCGGGGAAATGTTCAAGTACTTTTTCTACTCTACCCTTAAATTTCTGATAAAATGAACCTGCCATCGTTTGAGAAAGCAGCTTAGAGATAGCACCGATAGGTTTAGCGATACTCATTTCATTGTCATTGAGTATAATGACTACAGGATATTTTTTGTCGCCCAGTTCATTCATTGCTTCATAAACCATTCCTGCAGACATACTTCCATCACCGATGAACGCTACAGGAACTCTATCTTCACCTTTGAGTGCGATGGCTTTAGCCGCACCTACTGCCAGTGAAATAGAAGTAGAACTGTGTCCTGCGACATAATAATCATACTGAGACTCATTGGGTTTAGTATAACCGCAAATTCCATCGAACTGACGTAAAGTATGGAAGCTCTCCCAACGGTCTGTAAGTAGCTTGTGTGCATACGCCTGATGACTGACATCAAAGATAAAAGGATCTTTATTCACATCAAACACTTTATGCATCGCCACAATAAGATCTGTCGCTCCCATCGTGGAACTCAGATGTCCACCGTTTTGACTTACAGTATCCAATATCTTTTGTCTGATATCTTTTGCTACAGTATTGAGCTCTTCTATAGTATGTGATTGTATATTCATCATGTTACTTATCTCTTTTTTATATATGCATTTATAAGTTTTTTACTAAAAGCGATCTGTGCATCATCATACGCCAACCCTAACTCATTTGCAAGTGATTTTAACTCTTTTTTACTCACAGGTTCAAAAACTACAGACATGCTGTCACTTGTAGTAAAATCTTCTAAAACAAAAGGTGTCACTTCGACTTCATTTGCTCTTACCACTTCTACTCTTTTCAAGCAATGACCTCTTTAAAATGTTTAAAAAAGATATCATTCTGCTTTTCTGTTCCAATGGTGATACGTACTGCATTCATCCCGTAAGATGCCAAATTACGAATGATCACACCCCTTTGAAGCAGTGCATCCGAAATTTTTGTTGAATCCAACTTTGCATCAAACAGATAAGTAATGAAATTTGTATAACTGTCAATATATCCAAAACCATTCATCTCTGCAAAGGTTTCATAACGTTTAATTTGCTCTTGGTGAAGGGCAATAGACTCTTCTACAAAACCAGTCTCTTTACATGCTGCTATCGCTGCTGCCAAGGAAAGTGTAGAGATATTAAATGGCGGTCTCATCTTAGTAAGTTCATCTATAAGTTCCACCTGTGCTATCCCGTACCCTACACGCATACCGCCTAAACCGTATGCCTTGGAAAAGGTACCCAGGTAGATCACATTTTCATATCCTAACAGATCATTTGCTGTAATGGCATACTTCGCATCTTTTGCAGCGGCATATTCCATGTAGGCACCATCCACAACAATGATCGCATCTTTATGCATTGCCTCGATCATCTTCATTACTTCTTCTTTACTTGTAGCATCACCTGTAGGATTGTTCGGTGTACAGATGTAGACGATCTTTGGTTTATGCATTTGGAACGCTTCCATAAATTCATCATATTTATGTTCAAAACTTGCTGTACGGATGATCTTTGCACCCATCTGTTTTGCGTAAATTTCATACATGGCAAAGGTTACTGCAGACATCAGCACAGAAGAGTCTTCATCCAAGACTGCACGGGAAATAAACTCTAAGACTTGATCAGACCCTGCCCCTATGATGATATTTTCATCTTGTACCTCAAATTTTGAACTCAAAGCAGCTTTAAGTTCAAACATACTGTCATCAGGATAAAGATGCGCTTTTGTAGCATTTGCTTTAATTGCTTCTACTACAGCAGGACTTGTCCCGATGGGGTTTTCATTTGAAGCAAGTTTTACCACATCTTCAGGAGCTATACCAAACTCACGTACAACAAGCTCTATAGGCTTCCCTGCTTCATAGGTTTTGATATCCTTAAGTACCTTATTAAATCTTACCATTTTTACTTTCTACTTTCTATTTATCTATATATCTTCAGTCTCTTTAACATAAGAGCCCAATACTTTTATCTCATCTTGGTGTTTTTCTAAAATTTTCTTGATATGTGCATCCTCTTTATGTCCGTTAAACTCTAAAAAGAAAATAGACTTGCCTTCAACGATATGCGATTTTATTTTGGTTAAACTCACCTTTGCTTTTTCGAAATCATTTAAAAAATCCACCAAAGAGCCAGGTTCATTTGAAAGTCTTGCAAGTATCGATGTTTTATCTTCACCTGAAGGCTGATTCTCAAAATCAGAGATGATGAAAAAACGTGTTTTATTGTTCGTATCATCTTCAACATTCTCAAAAAGGATCGGAAGATTATGTATCTTTGCTGCTACAGAAGGACAGAGTGCTGCAGCATCTTTATCTTTCCGTGCCAGCTTTGCTGCTTTGGCTGTAGATTCAACCGGGATATGTTCGATCTCATCGAGTCCCAGATCCTGTAAAAATTTTCTACACTGTCCAAAAGCGATGTCTCTGGAATAAATTTTCTTAAGTGTTTTAATATCTTCATTGACCGTAGCAAAAGCAAGATGGACATCCACCACGACTTCAGAAATGATCTTAAGATCATATTCATCAAGACAATTGATCGTGTCCGTTACAATACCATTTGAAGAGTTCTCTATAGGGATCACACCAAACTTTGCTGTACCTTTTTCAACCTCTCTAAAAATACCAGGAATAGAACTAATAGACAAATAC
>JAUVCL010000032.1 GCA_030595845.1 Campylobacterota bacterium | reverse complement strand
TGTGGAATAAGCTCAGGGAAGATATAGGATGCAAAATGAGCATTAAATTTTAAACGAATAGCACTTTTAGGTGTATCTGATTCTAGAAAGTCCATTTGTAACAACTCTTTTATGAGCTTAGTTGCTGTTCTATCTTTTGTATGTATAATATCCATTACTTTACCTCTAGGCACTTCTCCTACCATAAGTAACTCTTTAAACAGTAATTCACTATATTTAGGAAGAGGCTTTGTAGCAAATAGACCTTCTTTAGAGAAACGTACATAGCTCTCTATGCGTTCATGTAAAGAGTGCATTTTTAGGGTTTTGTTCATAAATTCTACTTGATATAAAGCAACTTCCAACATAAATTTGATGTAAGAGATAAATGCCTTGGTAGAGAGTGCTCCTCTACCATCTAAATCACCCTGTCTTACCATGTCTGCAAGGGCTAGGTAGCGTTTATAATCCTCTGAACGTCTAGAGAGTCCTCTCGATACATTCCAAAGTCCATAGCCTTCTAATGACATACTGTTAAAAATACCATCTAATACAAGTCTAGCCGTTCTGCCATTGCCATCAAGGAAAGGGTGTATCCACATAAGCCTGTGGTGCGATGATAAAGCAAAGATGACTTGTTTTGCCTGTGTGGCATAATTTGGTACTTTGTAAAGTAATTCATATTTGTTAAAGAAGTGTGATAGTTCAGTAGAATCAGGAGCTATATGTTGTCCTACACGTACGGTACTGTCTCTTAATTTTCCTGGTATCATCTCTATGATAGTATGCTTCTCTTTGTCTTCTATTTGTAAAAAATGAGCCATGTCAGGGTGTGAATAAAGTGTACGATGCACATCTAAAACAAAGTCTCTATTATAAGGTGTTTGATCTTCTGTAAAATAGTTCTCTACATATTTTTGAACTTCTATATGCACAAGAGAGAGTTGCTGAAGCCGTTTCTTTTTTGAATCACTAGAAAATTCTTGTCTTGTAGCTTTATCTATATCTATAGGGTGTGTACCTTCTGATTCTATTTGGTTAGAATAATAACTATTGACCTTTCTAAGAAGTTCTTTTATTCCATAGAGTACTTGCGGAGCATGTGAACCAGCGAGTGTTGCACTTTTGATACAAAGCTCCTCTGCCATGGAGAGAAGTTCTGCATCTATGTTTCCTTGATTATCGTTGGGAAGTAGAGGGGTAAAATCCAAAGTTGACTCCTTTTGAGAGTATTATAACATAATAATTGCGGATTTATTTGCAGATAATTAAACTAGTATATTGTCAATATATTAAGGACTTTTATTATTTTAAAATGTGTGTATAATGCGGATTTATTTGCAGATATCTTAATAATGTTTATTTATTACTCTACAGCTTTATTTTTCTTAATGGCTTCGGGGGATCCTAACCTTTTTATCCAAGATCTAAGTGAATCTGGATGCACGCCTAACCTATGAGCTGTATCTGCTATCTCATAACCATTATCTGTGACTTGTTTAACTGCTTCAATTCTAAACTCTTCTGTGTATGTTCTTCTTGCCATTTTTAATCCTAGTATTCTATTTATTACTTCAAACTACTTCTTAACATATTTTAAAATTTATTGTATACTTCGATTATAAAAATAATAATTAGGATTTTTAATGGATAAAAGTTTTATGATATTCATTGCCGTAGGTATTGGATTTCTTTATTTCATCACCACTTTTGTTGGAGAACTTCAGGAAGATGATAACCTCCAAAATAATGAATATACAGAAAAACATAAATATGATGCGTATCAAAGTGCAGACAGTATAGGTCGTGAAATACTTGATATGACGGGTGCTTCTGCAAGTGTGCAGGTTGCTGCATGGAATAAATCCAAATTAAAAGATGATTTTTTAACGCTTTTCCCTGATTTTTCAGAAATGAAGATCTTTGCTCAAGAAAGAGTGAGAGGGACAGTTTTACAAGAGAAGCTTATTGGGACTATTAATGATGTCGAAAATCAATATTTTTCAGGGACAGTAAATGCAGAGGGTGCCAAGCGAATGCTTGGCACCTTAAAGTAAAAGAGTTAACGGCAAGGGTCAGACATATTGTTGTTGCTATAGAGATAGACTTCTACACGTCTATTAAGTGCACGGTTACTCGCTGAGTTGTCTGGTGCAATTGCTTTATCATAAGAACAGCCCTTTGTTTTTGGGTATCCATTGACAGAGAGTAAATTGGCGACGGTTGCAGCTCTTCGTTGTGATAATTTCTGATTGTAATCATACCCCCCTTGATTATCTGTAAACCCTGCGACACCTACAACGGTTTGTGGGTAATTAGCTAACAGTTTTCCTACAGTTTTTACTTTTGATTTAGCGCTTGACTGCAGTGTTGCAGAAGCACTTGCAAACATCATTGGATCTCTAAACATGATTTTTACATAGGTACTTGTTTTAGACACTATGAGTGTTTGATTAGGGTCAAGAGCAGCAAGAGGGTCATTATTGACACCTGTACCAAGTGCACGTGCCATCTCATTGGCCTGGTCATCCATACTGTACCCGATACCGCCTCCAAGTGCAGCACCAAGAAGGCCTCCGATTATCGCACTTTTTGCATCGCGACTACCTGTATTGTATCCTAGTGCAGCACCTGCAAGGGCACCTGTTGCCGCACCTGTTTTGGTACGGTTATAACTTTCATCTTCTACAAGACCTGGTTGATTATAACATCCCCCCAGCATTAATGTAGCCAGTGTTGCTGCGAGTATGGTTTTTTTGATATGCATTTATTTTTCCTTTTAAGTGTTTATTTATTGCCATCCGCCTGTTTGTTGGGGAGGAGGGTTGTTGCTATCTACTGCATTTCCTATACCTGCACCAACGGCGGAACCTATCAGTCCTCCTACCACAGCATTGGTACCGCTATGACTACCAGAGTTGTAGCCGATAACAGATCCAACTAAAGCACCCGTCAATGCACCTGTTTGTGTTGCATTTGAAGGTACTGCTTCATTTCCGGTACAGCCGGAGAGAAGTACTGCGATAACGGTGGAAATAGAGAGGATCTTAATACTATGATGTTTCATATTTTACCTTTTAGCTGATATTTAAGAGCGGTGATTATAACACAGAACTGTGTCGAAAACGTGTCTTTGTTGTAAAAATATTTTAGGTTTTGACAGATTGTATTTTCTCATGCCATTGCCATAGGGTCTTTTCAAAGCCTATCTGCTGTGTCTGATAGAAATGTAAAGGAGTGGCTAGATAGGCTTGTTTTACCCAGCCTCCAAAATCATGTGGGTAAACATAAGTTTTGGCATGGGTTTTAATATGAGTGGGGATAGGGTATACCTGACCCTCTTTTATGGCATTTAAAGCATTGTTAATGGCCAAATAAGCACTATTTGACTTGGGAGAGGAGGCAAGGTATATCACGAGCTGAGAAAGGGAGATACGCGCTTCTGGATATCCTATATGTTTAACGATGTTCAGGGTGGAAGAGGCAAGGTTAAGAGCAGGGGGGTTGGCATTGCCTATGTCTTCACTGGCCAAAATCGCCAAACGTCTGGCGATGAACTCTGCAGGCTCTCCTCCGTCTATCAGTCTGGCAAGATAGTAAATGGAAGCATCAATATCAGAACCGCGAATACTTTTGATCATGGCAGAGGTTAATTCATAGTGGCTTTCACTTTCACTGCTGCCTGCCTGCATCGCATGTGGGCGTATCTGTTTAAGTATCTTTAGTGTTATGGGATTTTCCACTGCATTGGCACTCTCAAGCAAGTTTAGCATGGCACGTACATCCCCGCCACTTGAGAAAACAAGATATTCTTGTGCCTCAGGCTCTACAGAGATATTTTCTATTTTTATGATATGTTTGAGATACGCAGACATATCGTCTTGACTGATGGCTTGAAGTTCGAAAAGATGTGAGCGTGAGCGCATCGCAGCAGTAAGTGAATAGTAGGGGTTTTCAGTGGAAGCACCTATGATGAGTGCGGCATTACTTTCCATAAAAGGCAAGAGTACCTCTTGTTGGTTTTTACTCAGTCTATGCACTTCATCTATAAAGATGAGAGGCTTTTCTAACGCATTGGTATACTCTTTAAATATTTTACGTAGATCTTCGATCTTTAGTGTGGTTGCATTCATCTCATAAAAGGGTTTTTGTAAGAGTGAAGCGATGATTCTTGCTAAAGTGGTTTTTCCGCATCCTGGAGGACCTGAAAAAAAAGAGTGGGGCAGGGCATCTGCCTCTATGAGTTTACGTAAGGATGCATGGGCATCAATCAGATGAGATTGCCCTACGATATCATCAAGTATTTTAGGACGATATTTAAGTGCAAAGCTTCCCATGGGCTAGTCTTTTTTAGAAAACTTTTTAGAGGATTTTTTCTTCTCTCGTAATGCTTCAAGCGCTTCTTTTTCTTTTGCCATTTTGTTTTGCCACTCTTGTTTTCGAGCATTGGCTTCATTTTTGGTAGCAGCTTCAGCATTTGCACGTCTGCGTTTCATAAATTTATGTACATCATCATATTCTCTTCGGGTAAAGTAGCGTGTTTTGTTTTGAGGAAGGTTATTGAGCTCTATGCCTCCAAAAGCGACACGTTTTAAGTCAAGTATTTTGGCTTCAAAGTGAGCAAAAAAACGTCTGAGTTCCCGGTTTTTACCTTCGGTAATGGTAACGCGAAGTTTTGTAAAATTCTTAGCTTCGGATCTGACTTCAAAATGAGCAAAGGGTGCAAACTCCATACTGTAGATCTTAGATTTTTCATGTGCTCCTGCACGTGCATCGTCAAGAACAAGACCCTTTTTCATCGCAGTCATCATCTCTTCACTGAGAGCTTTATCGATTTTTAGATTATAGGTACGGTCTAGACCACTTTCCATAAGCGCTGTTGCAACCTCTGGTGAGTCCGTTAAAAGCAAAAGTCCTTCTGATGCATAGTCCAGTCTACCTACGGGTACAAAGTGTCTGTATTTCCCCGGAAGCTTATGATAAATGGTTGCACGTCCTCTGTCATCTTTTTTAGTGACAAGTACCCCTTTGGGTTTGTTGTAGACAATGATGGTAAGCTCAGTGCTTACTTTGACATGTTTACCTTTGACAGAGATATGGTCATCTTCTTCAACTTCATAGCCAAAATCTTTCAATACTTTTTTATTGAGTGTGACCTCTCCCTCTTCTATCAGTTTATCTGCTTCTCTTCGGGAGTATTTTGTGTTATGTGATATATATTTGTTAAGTCTCATGCTTTTTTACCTTATTTACTTTTAATACCGGCATTGATCAGATCATGTATGTGCAAGACACCAATGATCTTTCCTTCATCAGTTGTGATCGGGAGGAGTTGTATTCTTCCCTCTTCTATGATCTCGAGTGCTTCACTTGCCAATAACTCGGTATTGGTATAGCTTTTTGGGTTTTTACTTGCATAATCGATAGCAAGATGTTCTAAGCTAAATCCTTCTTGCATGAGTGCCCGTCTCAGGTCACCATCACTCAAAATAGCGTTAAATGTATCATTTGCATCTACGATGAGCACAGTACCTAATTTACCTTCGCTCATGGCTAGGATAGCTTCATTGAGTGTTGTTGTGTCTTTGATCACAGGGAGATTGTCTGTTCTCATCAGGTCTTTAATCTTCACAAAAAGCTTTTTACCCAGTGCCCCACCAGGGTGAAAAGAGGCAAAATCTTCTTGTTTAAATCCTCTATGTTCCATAAGTGCCACAGCCAAAGCATCACCCAGTGCCATAGTCAGCGTGGTTGAAGTCGTAGGCGCAATACCCAAAGGACAGGCTTCCTTTTCAACGGAGATGTCAAGAAAGACATCTGCGTAAGAGCCCAGAGAAGAGCGAGGATTTCCAGTAAGTCCTATAAGAGGTATGTCAAAACGTTTGATGTGTGGAAGAATTTTAGTCAGTTCTTCACTCTCTCCACTACTGCTGATGGCAAGCAAGAGGTCTTCTTTCCCTATCATCCCCAAATCTCCATGCAGGGCCTCTGTGGGATGTAAAAAGAAAGAGGAGGTACCGGTACTTGCAAAAGTAGCAGCCATCTTTGCCCCTACCAGACCAGATTTTCCTACACCGGTAATGATCAGTTTCCCTTTTGTGTTCAGTATGAGCTCAATGGCATCAAGGAAATTTTGATCCAATCGCTCAGCTGCTTTGTTCAGTGCATCAGCTTCAATATGAAATGTCTCTTGTGCAGTCTTGATAAGATTCATGCGTCTACTTTTGATTTGGATGGTATGATTATAGCATAGTGTTAATTATTACCCCATCAAAAGTTTAGGTATTGAATTACTGGGGTAACAGAAGGGGTAGTTCAAGTGTTGAGATCACTTAAATAGTGATCTCTTTGGCTTGCGTCTTATGGGAGTAAGGCTTTTGATCCTATGACCCATGCCTCTTTTTTGGCTCGTGATGCAAAGAGTGTATGTGCTTCTAACCATATCATATTTTCCTCTGACCAATTTGCGATCTGTTCAAAATGGTATATGCCCGAAGCGTTAAGTTTTTCTTCTACTTTTGGTCCTATGCCCTTAATATCTGTAAGATTGTCTTTTTCACCCTTACGTGGCTCGGAAAGGAGTTCAGGTTTCTGACCCACTGCTGATTCTTCTTTAGCCGTTTCTGCTTCTTTTTCTTCAATATGTTCCAAAGCTTCCAACGCTTCTAAAGCATTTTCTATGGCATTTTCTGTAGGTATTTCTACATCTTCTGCTACGCTTGTTGTCTCTTCAACAACTAAAGCCTCTTTACTAGGCGCTTCTGCAGTTAGTTCTTCTACTTTCTGCACTTCTTTTTCCGCAGTATTCTTTGTCTCAGTCTTAGTGTTTGTATCCGGTTTTGATTTTTCTGATTGACTTTTAGCGACAAGGTAGCCAAGGGCAAATCCTATGAGTGTAGCGAGCAGTAAACAGATAATGATTTCTGAAGCGATTTCTAGCATAATTATTCTCCTGATGTTGGGTTGTTGGTTTGACCGATTTTATCATAGGCAGTGTCTCTGGCTTTTATGAGTTCTTTTTGTAGCTCAATCAGATGTAACTCTTCATTGTTCATATGGCTTATCGCAATAGTTCTATTGTCCAGTGCTTGCTTGATGAGTCTTTGTATATATAATTCAAATTCATCTCTGTTTTTAAATGCAATTTCTCTGTTTTTTAATGCTTGCATAAGAGCATCAATTTCTTCTATGTCTTTTTGCTTAGCAGGAGTAGGAACAGGTGGAGTTGCAGCAGGTGTTTCTTGTTTGATAACAGGTGTTTGCACAACTTCTGTTTCAGTCTTTGTGATTTTTACTTCTTCTTGTGCTATTTCTGCAACTTTTGTTACTTTTTCTTCTATCTTTACTTCAACGAGTTTTTTTACCATATGAAGAGGTTTAAGAATGATCGTAGGCGAGGTATTTTGAGGATGGTCATTATATTTTGCATAAAGCACGTCCGTTTTTTGATAGACGCATGTAAGTATAAGTAAGAACAAAAGCACCAAGAGTGCTAAGATAGTTTTTTTCATAGTGATCCCTTTTTGACACATTAAAGAGGGAATTATAACGTTTTCTTTATTATAAATAGATTAAACTTATAATTATAATTAGTTTATATGATAATAATTGCTGCCCAAAGGCAGAAATTATTTATATGATGAAGATAGTAGGGATGATAAGCGGATATCTTTTTTTGGTACGAACAACATGCTTTCTCACGACTGCACGTATATCATTTTCAATATCTTTATGATTCTTGAGTGCTTCAGGTTTCATGTTAAGGAGCATAGACTCAAGTAACACCTCTATCTCTTTTGCAAATTTCTTATCATCTTTGTCTGGCACAAGACCATGAGAAGTAACGACAGGTTTCCCCACTACTTTTTGGTTACTTTGTGAAATTTGTGCAACAACATTCACTATACCGTCTTCAGCAAGCTTTTGTCTGTCAAGTACAACATCATTTTCAATGGTCATATTGTTTTGGTTATCTATGTATGTTTTACCACTCTTAACCGTTTTTACTTTTTTAAGATACTTGGTTGTGATCTCTACTTGATCTCCATCAGACATCAATAAGATATTTCTTTCATCTACACCACAGTCAACAGCTGTTTTAGCATGTTTGGCAATATGGTTATATTCACCGTGAACCGGTAGGAAGAACTTAGGCTGAACCAGTCTCAAGATTAGTTTTTGTTCTTCTTGTGCGGCATGACCTGAAACGTGAATATCTGCAAATTCTCTATATCGTACTGTAACACCGGCTTTAACAAGTTTGTTCATCAATCCTGAGACAGAAGCTTCATTCCCTGGGATAGCTGAAGCAGAGATGATAACCGTATCTGATGGTTTTAGTTTAATATGTCTATGCTCATCTGTTGCCATACGGTTCAACGCAGCCATGGTTTCACCTTGTGAACCAGTTGTGACGATGAGTACTTCATTGTCAGAATATTTTGGTACTTCATGTACTTCAATGAAGTTTTTGTCAGGAATGTCTACAAAGCCTAAAGCTCTATTTGTCTCAATATTACGCTCCATAGAACGTCCTATAACACAGATCTTTCTTCCGTGTTTGACTGCACGTTCCATCGCTTGGAAGATACGGTGTACATTGGAAGAGAAGGTTGACATGATCACTCTTCCTTTTGCAAGGTTAAAGAGTACATCAAAGGTTTTACCCACAACTTTTTCACTTTTGGTAAATCCAGGGTTATGTGAATTTGTTGAGTCTGAGAAAAGACAAAGAACCCCCTTGGCTCCATAGTAGGCATAACGGTGTAAGTCCATAGTATAGTTATCTACAGGTGTATGGTCTATTTTGAAGTCTGCGGTGTGAATGACGGTTCCTGCAGGTGTTTCTATAGCAAGTGAACATGCATCAATGATAGAGTGGGTGTTGTGCATCCACTCTATCTTCATGTCACCTATCTGATACTGCTTTCTCAGTGTTACAAAGTTAAATTTATTCGTGTACTGTGAGAGTCCATGTTCATTAAATTTATTTTCTATCATAGCAAGTGCCAAAGGCGTTGCATAAATAGGGAATTGTAACTCTTTAAACAGGTAAGGCATTGCACCAATGTGGTCTTCATGCCCGTGTGTGATGATGACATAAACATCTTTGGTCTCTTTGAGTGTATGCAGGTAAGAGAAATCAGGAACTAAAATATCCACTCCATGCATTGTTTCATCAGGGAATGACATCCCTACATCGATGATAATAGCGGTTGTTTCTGTTTCCATGACAGCCATATTCCCACCGATCTCACCAAGGCCACCCAGTGGCGTAAAGCGGATCTTCCCTTTGGAGGCCATGTCTATCTGCTTCCATGGGTTCATAGTAGCGTCTTTTACACGTGCATTTTCTTCTATAGATGCTCTCATTGTGTCATTTACAGTGGTAACATTTTTTCTTCGGCCTCTGTTTTTATTCCCACCACCCTGACGGTTTTGGTTGTTTGGCTTATTCCCTTGTTTAGGATTACTTCTGTTCTCGTTTTTGTTTCCACCGCCCTGACGGTTTTGATTATTGTTTCTATTATTAGGGTTAGGCTTTTTGTTCCCGTCTGGTGATTCTTTATCCTGAACATTTCCATTTACGTCTCTGTTAGGGTTAGGTTTTCTGTTAGGGTTTGGTTTTCTATTGGCATTAGGATTGGGACGATTGTTGTTGCCCCCTTGTCCTTCTGACCTATTTTGAGCATTATTATTTTGTCTATGTGGGTTGGGTTTTCTCTCTCTTGGTGTATTGTTATTTTGCGTATTATTGTTTTGCGTTTTTGGCTCTTGATTTTGAGAGTTTTCGTTGTTTTGTGGCTTGTTGTCCATCTAAAGTATCCTTTAATTCATTATATATGTGATGATAAATAGATGTCTCAGCTTCATGAGGTCGTAAGTTAGAATCTAGTTCTAACTGGATAAAAGTTTTATTGACAATATCTTTTGAAAAAACAGTGGTAAGATTTTTAGAAAGTTTTTTGCGCGGTTGGGCAAATGCGATCTTTAAGAACGCCTCAAACTTCTCGTCATCTCGTGACTGATTTTTTTCTATTAAAAGCACGGCAGAAGTGACGTTTGGTGCAGGGACAAATGCTTCGGGCTCAACCTCGAAACAGAGTGTCGCTTTACCTACAGATGCAGCAAGCACAGAAAGAGCAGAAAACTCTTTTTGTTTGACGCTTGCAGCAAATTTAACGGCAACTTCTTTTTGAACCATCACCAGTATAGACTGGCAGTGTTCATCTTTAAATGCTTTTAATATAATATTGGTCGCGATATAATAGGGCAGGTTGGCTACTAAATGATAAGGCTCATCTAGCAGGCTTCCTGACTCCCAACGCTCAAGCACATCACCGCACCGTAATTCGAAGTTCCCGTTGTGGATGGATTCTTCAAACTCAGATGTGAGATGCTCACATAATCTTTTATCAACCTCAAATGCTGTGACATTTCGAACTTTTACAAGTTCTTTGGTTAAATCACCTAAGCCAGGCCCGATTTCTACGACTTTTAAATCGTCATGGGGCATCGCTTGGATGATTTTGTGAAGATAGATATCATTCTTCAAAAAATTCTGACCAAATTTCTTAGATGCAAATTCGGCTAAATTATCAATAATCATACTACAATCTACCTTTATACTCTATACTTATCCTCAATTTGGGATAATTTTTGTATAATTCTACCATAATTAAATCCTTACTATGTTATTTAGTCACTAAATGCTATGAATATATTTTTATTATTTATGACATAGTTCAATTAAAATGGAGAAGAAACAGATGGATTATTTTGCTAAACGTATCATACCTTGTTTAGATGTAGACAATGGACGTGTTGTTAAAGGAGTGAATTTTGTTGGCTTACGTGATGCAGGAGACCCTGTTGAAGTGGCATACCGTTACAATGAAGAAGGCGCAGATGAGATCACTTTTCTTGACATTGGCGCGACACATGAAGGACGTGACACTATTGTGGATGTGGTCAAGCAGGTGGCAAAAGAAGTATTTATTCCTCTGACTGTTGGGGGAGGTATTCGCGAACTTTCTGATATTTATAATTTACTCAACGTAGGTTGTGACAAAGTAAGTATTAATTCCGCAGCGATTAAAAGACCTGATTTTATAGAAGAGGGAGCCAAACGTTTTGGCTCTCAGTGTATCGTTGTGGCTATAGATGCAAAACAGGTAGCACCAAACAAATGGAATATTTTCACACATGGCGGGAGAAATGACACAGGGATGGATGCACTGGAGTGGGCAAAAGAAGCTTACAACAGAGGAGCAGGTGAATTGCTTGTGACTTCAATGGATGCAGATGGTACAAAAGCGGGGTTTGATAATACGCTAAACAAGAAGATAGGTGAACTTGTTAATATACCTGTCATTGCAAGTGGTGGAGCAGGAACTATGAAACATATGGAAGAAGCATTTAGCCTTGGTAATGCAGATGCAGCATTGGCAGCATCTATCTTTCATTTTAAAGAGATTGACATTATGGAATTAAAAAGCTATCTTAGAGGAAAAAATATTCCTGTGAGGTTATAAATGTTTATCTGTGCTGGAGAGAGTGAACAGTTCGATTTTGCTTTACCTGTAGGTATTGGCATGACAGATGTTGCGATCAATCTAACAAAATTATGTATGTCTGAAAAACCAAAGTTTTTATATTTTGTGGGAACAGCAGGCTCGTATGGTGAGAAAAAAGTCTTTGATATTATAGAGTCTAAAACTGCTGCCAATATTGAAAACAGTTTTTTTAATGCGGGTGCTTATACTCCCATAGATAATATGGTGAGCACGGCAGAAGATGTTTCACGTGAAACCATTGTGAACTCTTCGAATTATATTACGACTGAAGCAGAGGTAGCCAAAGCGTATCTTAACAAGAATATTCATTTGGAAAATATGGAATATTTTGCTGTACTTAAAGTAGCAAAGGCATTTCGTATACCTGTGGCTGGTGCTTTTATAGTGACAAATTATTGTAATAAAAACGCACATAAAGATTTTATGGATAATCATAAAGAAGCTATGTTTAGATTAACGAAGTATATTAAAGAAAGTAAATAAATGAATACAAGAATTAAAATTCAGTACAAGCGAGGCACTAAATGCTGAGTCGTAAGAAAATAATACAAGATCTAACGAAAGAAGAATTAGGTGAACTCATCAAACCAAACTTTCGAGCAAAGCAGATCTATCATTGGATCTACCACAAGTATGCAGACTCGTTCTCTGCGATGAAAAATCTTCCAAAAGAGATGAGAGAAAAGCTTGAAGAAGAATATACTGTCTCACCTCTAAAGCAAGTGATGGTACAAAACTCAAAAGACGGTAGTCGTAAATATCTATATGAATTACATGATAAACATACGGTAGAAGCAGTACTACTTCTTATGCGAGATAAGGAGTACCATGAAGATGGCTCTGTAAAGCATCAGGAACGCTATACGGTCTGTATCTCGTCTCAAGTAGGGTGCAAGGTAGGCTGTGCCTTTTGTTTGACTGCAAAGGGTGGTTTTATGCGAAATCTTACAGCAGGTGAGATCGTTGAACAAGTACGTTTGATCAAGAAGGATAATAACATTGCTGCCAACCGCCGTGTCAATCTTGTGTATATGGGTATGGGTGAGCCACTTGACAACCTGCCAGAAGTAGCAAAATCTGTCAAGATATTTTCAGATGAAGAAGGTATGGCAATAGCAACACATAGACAAACTATTTCAACTTCCGGACTAAGCTCTAAGATTGTAAAACTCGGGAAGATGGAGCTAGGGATAAACTTGGCTATCTCACTTCATGCAGTAGATGATGAATTACGACAACAGTTGATGCCTATTAACAAAGCGTACAATATTGCCTCTATCATTACTGCTGTAAAAAACTTTCCTGTCAATGATAGAAAGAGAGTCATGTTTGAATATCTTGTCATCAAAGATGTCAATGATGATCTCTCTGCAGCAAAGAAATTACTTTCACTGCTTGATGGTATCAAAGCAAAAGTAAACCTGATCTATTTTAATCCTTATGGCGGTACTGAATTTAAAAGACCTTCGGTAGAAGATATGAAAAAATTCCAAGAGTACTTAACATCACACGGGTTACATTGTACGATTCGTGAATCTAAAGGTTTAGACATTTCTGCTGCATGTGGTCAGCTTCGTGAACAAGAATTGGAAGGAGAAGTATAATGGGTACACTTGATTTATTTATGTTAGGGTTTATTGCTGTTTCTGCAATTGTCGGAATAGGCTGGTTAATTATTGAGATGCGTTCGGATGATGAGAAATAATAGTCTTTAACGGAAAGGAAGGGCTTTCTTCCTTTGGAGATAAAAACAAGACATAATAAATTAAGTTTTGTTTTTATCTAAATTACTTCATGTAAACACTCTCCACTTCTTTAATATATTTACCTTTCATACAATCCCAATTTTTTAAGTTTACTTCTTACTTTAACTCTATATTCACTACTGACATAGGCTAATTTATTATATTATTATTGGAATTTACTTGAGGGGATTGAACATCCTTAACGTTTTTACTTTTCTTCTTTCACTAATATTTCACAAGTGAAATATTAGTTTTAAACGAGTTAGTTATTTTGAATAAAATATATTAGAGGTGACATGAAATTATCAAATATATTTGATAATAACGTATAGTCACAAATCTTCAAGATATTATAAAATGAGTTGTTGATTCGGCATAGATAATAGACACAGATGAGATGGCTTATTCAGATAATTAAATAGATAATTAAATAGATAAATATGAGAAGTGATTCTTTTGAATTAGGTATTAAATACATTATTGTTCTTAGCGCATATAAAATTTATATTCCTCTAGAACCTCAATTACTTTCTAAGAGAAACTTACTTCTATAGATTAATTATTGAGCCTAGTTCAAAGGGTGAAAAATAGGTCAATGTTTCATGTGAAACATTTTGAGTGTTGGATATCTCTTTGTATACTTTTATGTTTGACATAGTGATTTTATATTGTTTCTAACTGTGACTTTTCTTTTTTTTTCAATTAGGATGAAAAAGAAAAAAGAGTAAGGACAGAGGTTGATTTTAGTTGCTGAATAATATACTAGGGAATCATAAGTTAAGTTATTTATTCCTATATTTTTTTAAAAGCATGTCGAGATAAACAAGACCTTTATTAAGGTAAAAGGTAATCAAAATAAGAAGTTAATTTCTATTAAATACCCTAAGTTCTTTAGGGTGTATCAAGTCTTTCATCCCTTTAAAATCCTCTTGACTTTCAATGTGATATTTGTTTATATATGTAAAACTTAAACTCTGTGCATGGAGTAGAAGTCTTGGGGCTCCGTGTTGGATGAGTCTGTTTTCTTTGCTTTGTGTGAGTTCAAGATAATCATTGCTTGCTTCATAGGTAGCACCATAAATAGGGTCACCTAAAATAGGATGTTTCACGTGAAACAAATGTATTCTTATCTGGTGTGTTCTTCCTGTATGTGGATAGCATGCTATAAGTGTGGCATCAAGGTTCTCATCATACTCTAAAGGAGTAAAACCTGTATGTGAAGCTTTACCTTCCTCAGAGATAAATACTTTATGCTTAGTCTGACTGTAGTCATTGTTTATCTTGATCGGTTCATGAGAAGAAAAGGGTTCTGTGAGTTTTCCATCTACCCAGGCTAGGTAAGATTTTGTTATACTTCTGTCTTCAAATGAACACTTCAAATAAGACTCTGCTTTCTTGTGTTTACTTGCAAGCAAGAGTCCTGAAGTTTCCATATCGATACGATGTACAGCATTAGCATTATCGCCTGCAATGGTACGTATTTCATCTAAAAGAGAGTAGGGGGTAGCCATGGTATTAGGATGGACTAAAACGCCTGAATGCTTCTCGTAGATCATGAAATCTTTGTTTTGAAAAAGTGGGCTATGACCTTTTGATGAAGGTTTAAAATAGACCACTTCCACATCACCCTCTACGGATTCACCAGTATTAAATATAGATTCACCAGCGATCAGTAATCTGCCTTTTGCCAATACACGCTGTGCTTGTCCCTGTGTAAAATTGAATGTACGCATGATAAATAAAAATGCTGGTATCTTCTTTGGAATATGAAATTTTTCTTTGACAAATGGCATACTGTGCTTACCTCTTTATAACGGGAATTTTGATAGAATTGTATCAAATTTTTATAGACATAAAGGTATACAATGATTGAAAGATATTCAAGAGAAGAGATGGC
>JAUVCL010000160.1 GCA_030595845.1 Campylobacterota bacterium | reverse complement strand
TAAACTGCCTCTATCAAAGAAGCGATGATGATGATCACCATTACAAGGAACATCCCTTCAACAGCAAAGCTTTTCAGGGCTAAGAACTTTCCTATAAATCCAGCAAAAAGAGGGATACCTAAGAGTGAGAGCATGGCTATAAGCATGATAGCTCTTAAAAATGGTGAGTTTAGTGCTTTTAGCGTATCGATATCCATACTCTTGTGCTCTTTTTCGATAGAAGTCAATGCTAAGAAAATGATGAACTTTGCAACAGAGTGAGACAACACAATAAAAAGTGCTGCCTGTATCGCATCTGTATTTTGCATCGCAAATGCAGTGAAGAGAAGTGCCACCTGACCCAAAGATGAGTAAGCGAATATTCTTTTTAAATTTCTTTGACGAAGTGCCACGATCTCTACAATGAGCATACTTCCAGCTCCCAGATAAACCAGGAACAGAGAAAATTCTCCACTTGGAAGGAAGAGATAGAGTATATGGAAAAACACAAAGAGATATGCTTTAACGACAATGGAGCTAAAGAGTGCATTTACAAGGGTAGATGAACCCTGATAGACATCTACGACCCAGAAATTTAGAGGAAATATCTCTACTTTAAAACCAAATCCGATGAGAAGCAAGATAGAGATGAGTAACTTAGTATTGTAAGGAAGTGTCTCAAAATTTTGTGCTATGACTGCCAGATTCAGTGAGCCTGTATTGATATAGATGAGTACAATGGCAAACAGCAAAAAAACAGAAGCAATTGCACCTGTTAAAAGGTACTTTAGCCCAGCTTCCAGTGCTGAAGGTGTTTTTTTGTAGGCAGAGAGTATGTAGGCAGAGATACCTGCAATTTCAAAAAACACATAAATATTAAAGATATCGGAACTCAGTACCAACCCTATGGCTGCAGCCAAAAGCATATTTAGAAGGATGAAGAACTTCGTCTCATCTTTATAGGCATCTGTTTTTCTGTGCATCAAATAATAAAATGAAAACAGCGTAATTAAAAGCGTAAAAAGCAGCACAAAAAAGAGTGAGGCAGAGTTCAATACAAATGAAATTCCAAGAGGCGCTGCGATGGATATAACCTCTACATGTGAAGATATTGTGCTAAGTAGGCTAATGGCCAACGCAAGTAAAAACAGCTGCATAAACATAGAAGTATAGGCTACCCCGTGTTTGCCGAATTTTGAAAGGATCGGTGTTGAGAATCCAAACAGTAGAGGCAAGGCTATAAAAAGAATAGAACTCATGCTAGTGCCTCATCTCGTTCATCTCATCGATGTTTGTTTTGCCTGTGAGCTTAAAGTACTCAATAGCAAAACTCACTCCAAGAGCAAGCACTGACATAGCAATGACAATCGCTGTAAGTACCATAGCGTGAGGAATAGGATCATTCATATTTGAAACATTTGTATGGGCAGTGTCCAGTATGGGAGCGATAAAGTCGAGCTTAACTGTCAAACCGATAAAAAGCAGGAAGATCGCAGTCTCCATAATAGCAATACTGATAAATATTTTGATAATATGTTTACGAGTCAAAAGTCCAAAAAGCCCGATAAAAAAGAGTAGCATTGAACCAATAATAACAATATTTTTGATCACTTCCGGTTGATTTAAAAACTCAAACATCATCACTTCTTTTGATTAAGTTTTGAACAATCATACTCATCTCAGACCCTACCTTTATACCTACTATGATGTAGATAAGAGGAATGATCCCGCCACTTAGCAACATTCCCATTTGTGAAATATCATGCGGCAAAAAGTTACCTAAAAAGGTATCTAAAACAAGAAGACCTATAAGACCGATAAGCACATAACTTACACCAGCAAAAGTTTCAAGTGCAACGATCACAGAATGTGGTACTTCAAATGCTTTATCTGAAATAAGCAGGAGCAAAACACCGCTTGCGATGATGACCCCACCCTGAAAACCACCACCGGGGCTTAAGTGACCATAGATCATCACATAGGTACCAAATAACAGTATGACAGGAAAGAGTATTTTTGAAGCCGTTTGCAGCATGAAGTTACTTTCGGATTTTATATTACATTTGGTATTTGAACGAAGCATCAAACCGATCCCCATCGAGGCAATAAATAAAACAGATATCTCACCCAGTGTATCAAAACCACGGAAGTAAACCACCACAGTAGTAACTGCATTTGCTACTCCCTCTGTGGTATTGAGCTTCAAAAGTAAATCTCCTGCCGTCTCTATTTTGTGTGGCATGTTTTGCAGTAAAATATTTAAGATCGTTAAGATCAAAAGAGCGCTCAGTACGAAACCGCTTAATGTTGCCGTAGGGAGTTCTCTTTTTATACTTATCTTTCTTCTGTTCATTTCTGCTCCCCTAAATGTTTAAGTGCCATCAAAAATATAAGCGAAGAGATCCCCGCAGAGATCACCGCTTCAGTCAATGCAACATCAGGTGCTTTAAATAGGTAGAACAGAACAACCGACCCCAGTCCGACACCCATAAAAAGGATGATCGAATCTGCTATTTTTTTTTGAATAATAGCAGCAAATGAAACAATGATAAGACCAATAAAAGTGCTTAAAATAATGAATCCTGTCATTTTTCTACCTTTTTTAGCTCATCTAATTCTAAAGTTGCACCATCTTTATGTGAGGCTCTCGCAATAACAGAGGATGAAAGAGGATTGGTAAGAAGTATGAAAATAGCTAAGAGTATCAATTTCAAAGCCCAAGATGGCTCAATACAGATAGCCCCTAAAATAACCAAAATAATTCCCATGGTCGTAGACTTAGTTCCTACATGCATACGGGTATAGATATCAGGCATTCGTATAAGCCCTACAGCAGAGATAAGAAAGGCGATAGTTCCCCAAAAAATAAAAACATATCCTAAATATGTTATCACTTTATATTCCTTTTTCTATGTAACGACCAAAAATAGTGGTACCCAAAAAACCGATAAGTCCGAAAACAAGAGCAATATCGAGATATAAACTTCTTTGAAAGTACAAAGCTAAAAGTATCAAAAGTGAGACCCCCATGATATTCATCACATCAAAAGCTACAACCCTGTCAGCAAGAGTTGGGCCTTTTAAAAATCGATAAAGTGTTATCATCATAGACAACAAAAGTAAAATAGTTACTAGTTCAAACATCATTTTCCTAATAGTCAATTTAGTTATTTCTATTATATACAAAGCGTATTAAGAGTTTAGCAGAAAACTTTATCCCTGTCTATCCAAAAAACAAAACTTGAATGAACTACCCCACTGTAAGCAACGGTGTAATAATTACATTAAAGTTAGTTGCAAAAAGTTAAGTAGTGGCATAGTATATTGTTTCATAAATATTGTATCAAAATAATTACTGTCAAAAGGTATGAGCTAACCACGGTATGTATTTGTTCCTAAGGGGTATTTCGGTGAAATTTATGTATTATTTAGGTGCGAAAGTTAAGTAATCAAAATAAAAAGGAAGTCTAAAAGATTATTTTAATTTTTACATTACATTAAAGGAACCAATGCATGGTAGCTGCTCCCTCTTTAAATAATAATATGCTCAAGCGTCAGATGATCGCTTTGTTTGTCCTTACTTTTGTGATGATGTCTTATCTTTATGCTGCAAAGGATACACTGCCTCCTTCTGTGGATTGGTTTCAGAGTGGTATGGGGCTGTTTGGTGGACTGGCACTCTTCCTTGCCGGTCTTGACCAACTTACCGAGGGTCTTAAAATGGCTGCCGGAGATGCACTGAAAAATGTTTTGCAAAAACTGACAAAAAACCGTGTAATGGGCGTCATAACCGGTACAGTGGTGACCGGTCTTCTAAACTCTTCTTCTGTTACCACTGTTTTGGTCATAGGATTTGTCACCGTTGAAATTATGACACTGCAGCAGTCTGTTGCAGTCATTATGGGTGCAAACGTCGGAAGCACAGTTACTGCTCAGCTACTTGCCTTCAATATCACCCAATATGCCCTGCTCCCTGTTGCCATAGGATTTTTTATGACCTTTACCGCCAAACAGGATAAAATCCGCTATTACGGTATGATACTGATGGGTCTCGGTATGGTATTCTTCGGTATGGGTGTGATGTCTGATGCTATGGCTCCTTTACGTACCTATGAACCTTTCATAGATTTTTTGGAACAGATGAAAAACCCTATTCTTGGGATCTTGGCCGGTGCACTGTTTACGGGGATAGTACAGTCTTCTGCTGCGACTGTCGGTATATCTATTGCTTTGGCAGCCGAAGGTTTACTCTCTCTGCCTGCAGGTATAGCACTGGCACTGGGTGCCAATATAGGTACCTGTGTTACAGCACTGCTTGCCTCTTTGGGAAAACCGGTTGAAGCAGTCAGAACATCCATAGTACATGTTCTTTTCAATGTACTTGGCGTACTGATATGGCTTCCTTTCATTGCCTACCTTGCAGATATATCTATTGCCATATCTCCAGTTGCAGAAGGTCTGCAGGGGATAGAGAAAATGGCCTATGAAGTACCTCGACAGATCGCCAACGG
>JAUVCL010000045.1 GCA_030595845.1 Campylobacterota bacterium | reverse complement strand
AATTATCGAAAATGATTTTATAGTAATATTTGAAAATGTTGATATCAAATACGTGAATACAAAAAAAGTAAGAGAAAAAGATGCAAAAGAAGAAGTGTTGTCAAACGAGTTAGAATCAATTGTTTCTAATATTGAAAAAGGTGTAATTGTCAATTGGAAATATCGTAAAAAAGGAATAGTGAAAATTACGCAAGTTCGGCTAAAATATTTATGCTGGAAATAAGCCCACTATGGGATAGTTTCAGAAGTTATGAAGAGCTAAAAATAAATAATATAGATGATGAACTACATACCTACCTTGAAGAGAAATCTATCTACCTGAACAAAGAGGCATGGATAGAGTCACTAACAGAACATATGACACTCTATGAGATACATGATGCACTCTTTGGTACAAGTGAAAAAGAACTCATAGAAAAAGATGTTATTGAGTATATCGCTCGATTTCTTGATGAGGCGCAAACTACGCTAAGTATGGCTGACAGAGACCTTGGTATGTTCAACGCATTTAAACTCTATGAAGATATCAACCATACGGGTGATTCAGAAAGTTATGTCCAAGATATTCTGGAAAAACTCAAGATCAAAGATGTAGAAAAATACTTTTTAACGCATATACTAAAACTACATGGATGGGCTGGATTTATCAAATACCGTTCAGAAGACAAAGACTACTATCCACAACAAGAACACCCTTCATCACTCATGGACTATATGGCCGTTAGATTGCATTTTGGATTAAAATATATGCAAAAAGAAGGCAAGATAAATAATTTTGATAAACTGCAAGCCTATATCAAAGATAACCGCGCCTATACCATATTAAAACTCTTACAGTCAAAAGGTAAGCTTACGGGTACTTATAATGATGCCATGGAAGAACACCAAGACTATCAAGAAATTTTAGATGCCTATGTTAAAGATGAAATAAATCTTGACTCGCTACAAATACAGCTTGCTAAAAAGTCACTACCCGCCCTTGATATGACACTCATAGAGTTTGCAAATTTTGCAGAGTTACTTAAAAAAGAAGAAGGGTTTCTCTGGCTAAAATCTTTGGAAGACACCTATATAGCTGAGCATGTAGATGCATTTACGTCCTCCCCTACCTATGATGAGAAACCTCTTTCCTCCACTATTTTTTGTTTGGATGTAAGATCGGAAACCATGCGTAGAAAAGTAGAAGATTCTGGCCCACACGAAACGTATGGTGCAGGTGGGTTTCTCGGTATTCCTATCTCCTTTGTTGAATTTGACAAGGCACATGAAGTGGCTTTGGCTCCTGCAGTCATCAAGCCAAAGAATATTGTTTTTGAAATACCAGTCGAATCTCATGAAGAATATAATTCAAAAAAAGGTGTTCAAAAAACAACTAAGAAAGTATTGACTGATCTTAAAAACAATCCTTATACACCTTATATCATGGTAGAAGCTATTGGATGGATTTTTGGTATTAAACTTTTTGGAAAAACATTTTTTCCAGAAAAAACTGAAAAACTATTTAATAAAATGAAACCTAAAAAGCCTAAGACTACCTACACACTAGATAAACTTAGCAGTGATGAAATAGAAAAATATGTAAAAAAACTCCATATCAACCTCATTAATGAGGTTTTAACTACGCAATCAGATATATCACTTGACCAAGTTGAAATCGATAAACTTTGGGAACACTTGATATTTGATCAGATGCACTGTACAAGCGTCTCTACAGAGATACTTGAAAAACTACAGCACGCTTATCATATCACCCCTGAAGATTATCATCTTCAAAAAGAAAAACTTGCCATGGTTGGTTTTACCCCAGATGAACAAGTCATGTACATAGAAAACCTTCTCAATATGATAGGTCTTGTAAAAGACTTCTCTAAATTTATTATTATCTCCGGACATGGCTCTGTTTCTGACAATAATCCTTTTGAATCTGCATTAGATTGTGGTGCCTGTGGAGGGAGCATTAGCTTACCAAATGCAAGAGCACTTTGTATGATCGCTAACAAAGCAGAGATACGTGAAAAGCTTAAAAGCAAAGGGATAGACATTCCTGCTGATGTAAGATTTATACCTTCCATGCATGTCACAACCACAGATGAAATGACATTTCATGATACAGATATACTCAGTACTGAAGAGCTTGAACTTTTTTCTGAAGTGAAGCGTGATTTTAAAAAAGCAGCATTTGAAGCAAGAGAGGAAAGAGCCCTGGACTTACCTAATACCAATGAACAGAAAGATCTTTTCATTAAAACCATGGATTGGTCTGAACCTAGACCAGAATGGGGTCTTGCAGGTAATATGGGCGTGTTTGCCGGGCCAAGAGACTCTTGTAAACACATCCCTTTTAGGAACAGACTATTTCTACATTCTTATGACTCGAGCATCGATAACGAAAATTCAGATCTTCTCACCCGTATATTTAATGGTCCGCTAGTCGTAGGTGAATGGATCAACCTTGAGCACTATTTTTCTACTGTAGATAACAAGGTCTATGGTGCAGGCTCAAAGGTCTATCATAATGTCGTCTCTAAGATTGGTGTCTATAATGGAAATTACAGTGATTTAAAGATCGGTCTTCCTACACAGTCTGTTCTTTTAGAAGGTGAAGCCTATCATGAGCCCGTACGTCTACTCACTTACATGGAAGCCCCTTTAGATACCGTAGCAAAAGCAGTTGAAAACTCTATTGCGAAGGAATTTATCTTAAATGAATGGATCAGACCGATCATTATAGATAAAGCGGCTAAAAAAGTCTACTCCTATGAGTTTGGTGAATTCATTGTTATTAAAGAGCTTGCATAACCTATAGAGGATCTATTGATCCTCAGGAGTCACACTAACTAACCCTAAACAATATACTATAGTATAAATACACTTGTGTGGTATCATTCAATAAAATTAAAAGGACAAACATGACAAAAATACATATAGAAAACGAATGTAGATGTTTTAAAAAAAGCGCATTTGAAAATGATCTCACTTTTGAAGATAAAGAAGATGCACTCATGAAAGCAAAAATAATGGAGTGCCGTATGAACCAAGAGTTTTGCCATACTCACTATTTTGAAGCAGAAGACATGGGTGATGAAATCATCATACGCTCCAAGCTACGTGAAGACGATGAAGATGATGACGATGATGACGAAGATGACCTTTAAAGAGTAAATTACTCCTATTTAATATCTCTTTAAGAACTTGTTGCTATTATCCCTTATTAATTCAAATAAGGATCAACGATGTTTACAGTACAAATAGAAAGAGAATGCGGTTGTCTTCGTAAAAGTGACATTCAAAAAGAAAAATCATTTGACAAAAGAGAAGATGCCATTTTTTATTCTCAAGCAATAGCAGAAACAATGAATGAAGATTTTTGTTCAAAACATCATTTTACGGCAAGAGCAGCTGCTGGTGATGAATTTGTGATTGGCGTTGGAGAAGGTTCAGGTGGTGGTTGTTGTGGTGGTGGACACTGCGGTTAGACGCTGTTCATAACAGATAATCCTATAGTGTAAATTCTTTTAGAATTTACACTGACTACACCTTAACTTTATCCCTTAGAGGTAGAAAACAGTGGTAAACTTAAGATCTCATATTTATCACATAAACTTGCCACATTACGGTCTATATCTTCACCTATAAATATAAGCAGCGATTTACCTTCATACTCAGGAAGCTCTTCAAAAGAAACATCTCCAAAAGAATAATTTACAAATATAGCATTAGGTACATCTTTTACTTTTATAACACCCTTCACTCTATAAATATTCTTAGGAATATTTTCCAATACAGCATCTACATCATCAAAAACAATATCTTCTTTGAGGTAAGCAACCTTCTGCGTAAGTGAATCTTTTATTGTATGGTCAAGATGTTTAAAGTCTTCGGCAAACTTTACTACTTCTTCTACCCTGTAGATACCATCAAAGACCTCTTTATTCACTAAGCCTTGCTCTGCCCTATGTACAACATAGTTCTTGAATATAGCCTTTCCTGTGAAGGTATTTTTGATGTTATATTCTTCTTTGATCTCTCCCAACTCTTTCTCAACTGCTAAAGCTTCTTCTTCACTTACCAGATCAGTCTTGTTTAACACAATAATATTAGAACCGCCCAGTTGATATTTTGCTGTAGAATTGTCTTTATAAGATGAAAAGTTCTTCGCATCTACCACACAGATGATACCATCCACAGAAATACCCAAGTTTTGTAAGGATAAAAAGATAGGGAAAGGCTCAGAGGCACCAGATGTCTCTACAAAGATAATTTCCGGATCATATTTTTCTATGATCTCTCTCACACCGCTTTCAAACTCTTCTGCCAATTGACAACAGATACATCCTTCAGAGATCTCAAGTACTTCACTGTATACATTGCTAAGCACTTTGCTATCAACACCAATGTCACCAAATTCATTGACAACAATAGCTATTTTTTTATCTGGGAAATATTGTTTAACGCTATTGGTAAGCATTGTTGTTTTACCAACACCTAAAAATCCAGTGATTACAAAAGAGGAGATCATACGTATACCTTAAAAATTAATGTGAGTGATTGCATAAAGGCTATAAAAATACAACGCTATATATTTTGATAGTATTTAGAGGGTAAGAACTGTACATAACGTACAGTTCTTATGAGAACAATTAGATTGTTTTCAACATTTGATGAAGTCCTACTTCTTCTGCCCACTTTTCAGTAAGGTCAAAAGCAGCAGATGCAACTTGAAGGTTTTTCTCAATCAAGTCTCTTTTTTTCTTAAACTTTTTCTCGATAACTGAGTCAAGTGATGCAGTACCACCAGAAGCAACATATTTCTTAAGGAATCTATCTTTAATTCCTTCTTCAATTGCTGGTTTACCAAAGTTACCAAGTGCACCAAATAGTGCACCAAGCATTGCCATGTTTGTTGCAAGTTCAGTACCTGCCATATCAATAGCAAATTTAGTAAAGTCTCTTGTGAGTACTTTTACATTCTTAGAGTCTAAGAATGCTCTGTCTTTATCCGTTAAAAGCTCGATATCAGAGTTGATGATCACAAGACCATTCTCTTTAATACCTGCATAAAAAGGCATAGTATATGATTTACCCATAGTAATAACTTGTGGGTGATAGATCATAACGATATCAGGATAGATAACTTCCCCTCTATCATAAATAGGTACAGTTCCTAGTCTTGTATAAGACTCAGAAGGTGCCATTCTTTTTTCAGCACCAAAAAATGGATTTGAAACTGCATAGTAACCTTCTGTATCTGCCGCAGTAGCTGCAATGTGAGCAGCTGTAACAGCACCTTGACCACCAAGTGCAGGCATTCTGACTTTAATTGAATCTTTTGCCATTGAAGTATCTTTAGCCATTATAAACGTCCCTCCTTCTTACATTGTTTTAAGAATTCTTCTGCTTCAGGAGAAACATATTTGAATGAAACAAATCTGTCTTTATCTTGTTCTTTCATTTCCCATAAACCTTCACTCGCACTCAAACCAATTTCAAGGATACAAGGCGTATAAAGGTGGATATATGTTGGTCCAAGTTCTCTTGCAATGAAGATAGCTTCTCTTACTACTCTAGCAACCGCTTTAGGCGCTGATGCAGTAAGTTTTACAGAATATTGACATCCTGATGTTACAGCAAGTTCCCACATTGGTACTTTATCAAAAACTTTACCTTTTGGTGCCATTTTAAATACTTGACCTTTTGGAGTTGAACCAGATTCTTGTCCACCTGTGTTTGCATAAACTTCGTTATCAAAACAGATAGTTGTGATCTTCTCTTGTCTAAAGAATGACTGTAAAGTATAGTCTAGACCAATATCTACAGTTGCACCATCACCTGCAAGTACAACAACATCTTTATCTTTATCCGGGAATCTCCAAGTTAAAGCTCTTTTGATACCTGATGCAACCGCATTTTGGTTTCCAAACAGTGAATGCACAGTATGTAATGCAATATGTGGGAACATTAAAGAAGTACAACCAGTTGAGTTAACAATGATAGTATCTTCCGGTTTAGGAATTGCAGTCAAGATATATCTTAATGCAGCTGCCTCAGGACAACCAGCACATAAAGAATGCTCTTCCAATAATTCTTTTTTATCTGTAAGGTCAGAAATACCACGTTTTTCTGCACCCCATGTTGCATTATCCTCAAGATCAAGGATATCTTTTGGCATGATATCTCTGAACTCAGGGTTAATTTTATAAATATCTACTGACATATTATGCCCCTTTCTCTTCATTAACGTGTTCTAAAACTTCGTGAAGAATAGCTTCAACTGGCATAGACATACCACCTGCAACTCTTGGTCTACCGATAATTTTAGCTTCAGATTTACCATAAAGTGATTGAGTAACTTCTTTTTCTAACCAGCCAACGATGTTGAATTCTGGAACAAAGATATGTTTAGCACTTTTAGTAGCTTCTAGTAACTCAGCATGTGGGAATGGTCTAATCGTTCTTAATTTAACAACTTTAGATTTAATACCCAATTTAGTAAGTTCTCTGTTAGCTTCTTTAGCCTGGTGAGACGCTGTACCACAAGCAACAAATACAATCTCTGCATCTAAGTCACCTGTTACATGTGCTAAACCATTTAAGTAATGTCTAGCATATGGGATAGATCTATCAACTGCAGATCTAACTTCCCACTGCCATGAAGCGTGAGTTGCATAAGAAATGTAGTTAGACTTCATAACAAATGGATCTCTTAAGAATCTACCTGGAGGCATCTCTGAATCTATCGGAGGCAGTGGTGCTTTGTATGGGTCATAAGGCATTAATGCGATATCATCCGGTGGAAGCATAACTGATTCTCTTGTATGAGATACAAAGAAACCATCAACAACAGTAACGATCGGCACGTGTACATCTGGCATTTCTGCTACTGTAAATCCTGCGATAGTCATGTCGAAAAGTTCTTGAACATTTTCTGCATACCAGATCATACAACCTGTTTCAAGCATAAATGTAACTTCCAAGTTATCTGGTTGGATTGTTAGAGGTGAGTTAATACCTCTAGCCATCAAGATAAGCTGAACTGGGATTCTAGTACCTGACCACATTGGAAAGTTTTCCATTGCTCTCAGTGTACCAGGTCCTGAAGTTGTTGTTACTGTTCTAGCACCCGCCATTGCACAACCTGCAACTTCAGACATAACACCAAATTCATTTTCCCCTCTAAAGTACATACCAACATACCCCTCTGCCCACAATTCACCAATAAGGTGAGCCGCTTCTGACTGAGGTGTAATAGGATACGATACTGATGCATCTACTGTACATCTTTTGATAGCTTCCTTAGTCACTTCTGAACCTGTCATGAAGTGCTTTTCTCTAGGAGCTTCAAAAAGCATATAGTCAGTCGAAACCAATTTCTGACCTGACCAGTTTTTTTCTTTTGTCATATTTTTAATACTCATAGTAACCTCCTAGCCCTATTTTCCAAGCTCTTGCTTAACTTCTTTTGCAATTTCAATAAATCTTGCAAGGTCTTCAGCATGCTGATCCCTGATTGTAGCCATAGCATCTTCGTGTCCTGAAAGTGCACACATACCAATAGTATAACAGTCTGTTTCAGATCTTACGATTTTTAATGCAACATTCGCATAGTGACAGTGTACACCGATAAAGATCGCTGCTTTAATGTTATTATGCCAAATTGTCAAGTTCGGGTGATTTGGATTGATCTCAACTTCTGGATCAATCTTAGGATATTTTGGTCTATAATCATACATAGGTATCATTTTAGCATTCAAAACTTCCGACATTTCTTTAATCAATGTTGCTTTTTTCTTTGCTTCTTCACTCCATGCATACAATACTTGTGGACCAGGGAAGATCGTAGCGTTATCGCTTGTCAACATTACTCTAGCAACTTCTCTCATTGCTACCTCTTCATCAACTATATCAGTCAATAGCATTGCTTTACCTTCAGGTGGTGTTAATAAACCATCATAGGTTGCAACCGGGTATGGTGCATAATAAGCTGGGCCTAAATTAGCCATATTTCTCTCCTAAATATTACTTGTACTGCCGTGCCATGTGTATAAAATTTACCCTCCATAATCATTAAAATATAAGGGGAAATATTATGCACATGGCAAGACAATTATATCTCTTTCTTAAGAAAAAGAAAGGGTTCTTCAATTCTTAGCTGGGGAATTGCTTCCCCAAAAATAAGAGTTTACTAATCTTCTGTAGTAACCATTGCCATTTCGATACAATCTCTGTTAAGAAGATCAGAACATACATATACACAAATTGCACATCCTTTACATCTGTCTTCATCAACCCATGAAGTACCATGATCGTTACCGTGTTTTTGCTCTTTGTCATACATCAATGTGTTTGGCTCTGGACAGTAAAGTGTACACATATTACATTTATATGTTGAACACATCTCTGAATTTACTTTTGCTACATAATACATTATTTTTCCTTTTTTATACTGCTATATTTATAATTAGTTCGTCACTGTTTAAGTCAATTTTTGCTGCCATCTCGAAAGTAGCATTAATTACTTCCATATTTTTAGCAAGAAGATCTTCTTTTTTCTTAAACTTTTTCTCGATCGCTGAGTCTAGTGATGCTGTACCACCTGAAGCAACAAATGAATTACCTAAGAATCTTTCTCTTACGGCAGCTTCAATATGAGCTTCAGTAACAAGACCTGTAAGTCCAAGTAACATACCCATCATAGCCATGTTAGTTGCTAGTTCAGTACCGGCAATTTTAATTGCCAAGGCTGTTGCATCAAATTGAACTACTGTAGCATTAAGATCAGATAAAACTTTTTTATCATCTTCATTAAGTACCTCAAAACCAGTATTAATGATAACAAGACTGTTTTTCTTCAAACCAGTATAAAAAGGCATTGTGTATGATTTACCATGAGTTACAACTTGTGAATGGTAGATCATAATAATATCAGGGTATACAACTTCACCTACTTCATAAATAGGCTCAGAAGATGCTCTAACGTATGCTTCAACTGGAGCCATTCTTTTCTCAGAACCAAAAAATGGTACCAAAGATGCAAATTTACCTGCATTATCCATACATGAACCAAGGATGTGAGCAGAGGTAACAACCCCTTGTCCACCTAGCCCTGATATACGCATGTTATATCTTTTTTTATCTGCTGCCATATTAGCTTACCTCTCTTTTAGTTTTAGATTCGATTTGAGCAAATAGCTCTTTCGCTTCTGGTGTCATATATTCTTCAAAAGCAAAACGACCTTTTTCTTTCTCTTTTGCATCAGCAAATACATCAGGAGTTGGGATTGAATACTCAATGTTACATGATGTATATGCATGAATAAACGTTGGACCAAGATTTCTTGCTGCGAAGATTGCTCTTCTGATAGCTTTAGAAGCTTTGTTGATGTTTGTCGGAGACATTTTAACAACATACACACATCCAGCAGTAATTGCTAGTTGCATTGCAGGTAATTTACCGAAGTTCTTACCTTTAGGTGACATCTTAAGAACTGCACCTTCCATACTCATACCAGACTCTTGTCCACCTGTGTTTCCATAAGTTTCGTTATCAAGCATAATAGTCGTGAATTTCTCACGTCTGAACCAAGCATGCATAGTCATAGAGAAACCGATATCCATCATACCACCGTCACCGGCGATAGTAATAACATCTTTCTGAATGTCTGGGAATCTTAATCTGAATGCACGAGTCATTCCTGATGCCATAGCATTTTGATCACCATAGTTACCATATACAAATGGAACTGCAGCTTGAGAAATAGCAAGTCTACCACAACCAGCAGTACCAATTGTTACTGTATTTTCAGGGTTTGGAAGTGATGCGAAGATGATCTTAATATAATAAGCCATCCAACATCCAGAACACATTGGGTGTTCTTCAACCAATTCTTTGTAAGCGCCCATATTTTTAACGCCAACTTCACTGTATTTTTTACCAAATGGACCATAGTCAACAAGTTCAACATAATCTTTTGGAAGATATCTCTTGAATTTTGACGCCGGGATCATATATCTTAAACTCATACTTTATCCTTTATGCTTGTAATGTTTCAGTTTCCATGCCAAGAGCAGTATATATCTCTGTCATGATCAACTCAACTGGTAATGTCATACCACCATATACTCTTGGACCATCTACAACGATACCACTGTTATCAATAGAAGATTTAACTTCTGATGCTAACCAACCGATAATGTTGTGTTCAGGAATAATAACTGACTTAGCATTTTTAAGTGCATCACGAATTTCTTGTTTCGGGAATGGTCTGATTGCTTTAACTTTAATGAGACCAACACTTAAACCTTCTTCTTCAGCATATCTGTTTGCTTCTCTAGCTTGTGCAGCAGCACATCCAGAAGCAAGAATAAATACATCAGCATCAGGGTTAATAACCTCAATTGGTCCACCAAGGTACTGATAGATATACTTCATTGCTCTTCTGTTTGAATCCCAGATCTCTTGTTGCCATACTGAGTGAATCAGGTAAGACATAAAGTTTGACTTTTGAACAGGAGCATCTCTTTGGATTCTTGCTGGTGGCACTTCGTTATCCATTGCTGGAACTGGTGCTTCATAAGGATCTACTTCTTTGTATGCATATTTCTCATCCATCATGTTAACATAACCTTTTGCGTGTGTTACGAAGAAACCTTCTGTAGCAACAGCAACTGGAATATATACATCAACTTTTTCAGTAATAGCAAATGCTGCTAATGTATAGTCAAATGTGTCTTGTTGATTTTCAGCATGTAACATAACGGCACCACAATGGAGCATATATGCCATTTCAATATTATCTGGCTGAATAGAAAGAGGTGCATTTACAACACGAGTAAGTATACCAAGTACACAAGGAACTCTGTGTCCTGGCCATGAAACGATTGCTTCAAGACCTCTTAAAAGTCCAGGTCCTGATGTTGCTGTAAACAGACGTACACCTGCTCTAGCCGCACCTGCGATCGCAGACATTGTACCAAGCTCTTCTTCTGCTCTATAGTACTCTTTAATGTGACCTTGCGCATAGATATCACCAACAAGGTGCATTACTTCCGATTGTGGAGTAATAGGATATGCAATTGCCATATCAACGCTTGCTCTTTTAACAGCTTCTGCCATTGCCTGAGCACCAGTAATAAAATGCTTTTCTCTTGGAGCCTCATTTAAGAGGTAGTCCATGTCTACTAATGTTTTATTTAAACTCATTTATCTCTCCTAATCTTATTCAACGTCTGCAACGTGTTCACCTTTTCTACTCATGATGAGACTTCTGTACTCTCCATAATCAGCAGGTGTAAGTGAACCCCAATCCTCTTCTGGTAAAGATGGATTTTCTGGTGGCATTGTTGGTGTATGTTCGATACCTAGTTCATTTCTAACTTCGATAATGATGTCTCTGAATTTTAGAACATCTGAGGCATGTACGTCTCTAATTGAAGCCATAGCTTCTTCGTGACCCATCATTGCACACATAGCAACTGTATAACAGTCAGTACCTGCTCTGATCATTCTTAAAGTAAGGTTTGCATAGTGACAATGTACACCAATAAACACACATGCTTTAATTCTATTATCTAAAATCGTCAAGTTTGGGTGATTTGGATTAATTTCTGCCTTAACATCAATTTTTGGATATTTAGGTCTATAATCCGGCATTGGAATAATTTTACAATTTGGAATTTCTGACGCCATTTCCAAAATTGCTGCTGATTTTTCTGCAACATCATCTTTCCAGTCCCATAAAACTTGTGGTCCAGGGAAGATCGTTGGATTATCCATTGTTAAAAGAGCTTTTGCAGCATCTCTCATCGCCTCTTCTTCAGATACGATGTTACCATAAAGTAACGCTTGTCCCTCGGGAGATAGTTCAACCCCCATAGATGGCGCCGATTGTGGCATATAGCCTACCGGACCAACTTCTATTATCTTTGACATATTTGATTCTCCTTAGTAAATGTTATCAAAACTTATTTTGATTTCAGCTCATAAGCTAATGCATCCTATCTAAAATATATCTAAACCCTCATAAAGAAGATAGTATTTACATTTCAAAAGCCGATAAGTGTGTAGTATAGTAATTTGAATTTAACTAACATACACCTGATTCCGCACGATAGAGAGAGTGAAGCTACAATCATCTTAGAACTTACCTGCCACTAATTGGCTCACTAAGTCCATAAGATTGAAACTCTCTTCACTGTCACTATTATTTAGAAACCTTATAGTACTAATTTAATCAGATTATATTAATCTGGGTTTAAATCGCCGCTGTCACCCCTGGTACATTCTTCATATTGTGTATATTCTTCACAGTTTTTTTCCTCTTTGCTCATTTTGAATAAAGCACTTTATGGCTACAGTTTATGTAGAAAAAAATACCTTAAACGTACGCTACAGTAGGCAGTAGGTCAGATTTGTTTATAACATGCCAAAAATGAGAAGTATGTAAAAAATACACGCAATAGCGCAACCTTTATAAGTGAAAGTATATAGATAAAAAAGGTTGAATATTTGATAGAAGGTAACTAAGGGGGTTTTGAGAGGATAACACGCAATGTAAAGAGAAGAAAAGTGCATGATATTGATGTATAAACTTATATCTTGTTACCCTCACCTGCAATACTTTCTATCGTTGATTCTCTAAACATTTTTTGCAATTGCACTTTTGATTTTATCCATTTATCATGCAGCGCACATTTTTGTTTTGGATCACAAGAATCTATGCCAAGAATACACTCTTCATTTTTTATAGCGTCATTAAATAGCTCTAAAATATCACCTACTGTGATCTCTGATGCTTTTCTTAGAAATTTATATCCGCCTTCACGACCTCTAATAGATTCAATAAAGCCAACTTTCACCAGTTCAGTCATGATTTTTGTTAAAAATTTATAAGGTATGTCCAAATTCTCTGATAACTCTTTCGCAGAAATGAGTGATCTATCCTTATGATTAACCATATACGCCAAAATGCGTATCGTATATTTTGAAGTATTACTTAACTGCAATGAGGTTCCTTTTATGGTTTGTATAAATGGTTTTATCATATTTTATATTAAACTATATTTAATTACTACTCCAAGGTAGTATTAAATATATTCTGCTACTATTTTATTACTACTTATGTGTAGAATTTTAAATGAGGATAATCTTATGACTGAACGTATAACGAAAAGTATGGCTAAGAATATTTATTATGGCGGCGGTACGTTCGCAATATTAGTATTTGCAGGTCTTACTTTTGATACTATCAAACAGATACCAGAGCGATCGAATCAAGCTACAATGACTGAATCTGTTGTCCACGGTAAAGCATTATGGGAAAAAAATAACTGTGTGGGTTGCCACACTATTTTAGGAGAGGGAGCATATTATGCGCCTGAATTAGGAAATGTATTTCAAAGAAGAGGTGCTGCAGATGAAGCAACCTTCAAAGCATATATGTTAGGTTGGATGGCTTCACAACCACTGGCTATTCCAGATAGAAGAAAAATGCCACAGTTCAATTTGACTGAAGAAGAAGTGAATGCAATGTCAGATTTCTTGATTTGGACATCTAAGGTCGATACAAATGAATGGCCACCAACCATTGAAGGATAGGAGATAGTATGAAA
>JAUVCL010000035.1 GCA_030595845.1 Campylobacterota bacterium | reverse complement strand
TTCATCTCATCAAAACGAACCATCATCCTGTCATAGGTATCACCCACTGAACCTATGACCATGTCAAAATCAAAAGTGTCATAATAGTAATATGGATTTGAAAATCTTAAATCATATGCAACACCGCTGGCTCGAAGATTTGGACCGGTAAAACCGTAGTCTATCGCTTGTGCAGCACTTACAGGAGATACATTCTGAATACGATCGTTATAGATACGATTATGTGTGATCATCTTGAGTGATTCACTGATTCCATAATCAATTTTTGTTAAAACATCAGCTAAATCTGTTTCCCATCCATCATATAAATCATGTGTCATTCCACCAATACGCATATAGGAGTTTGTAAGTCTTGCACCCGTAAGTTTAGATAAAAAATCATAAGCATTATCACGAGGATTGTACAGGTACCAATAGTTCGTCTGTCCTCCCATATCAAGAAGTCCGGCAGCTAAACATACAAGGTGATCTATCACACGAGATAACTCAGCGACTATGACCCGTATAAATATCCCTCTGTCGGGTAAAGTGATATCTAGCATCTCTTCAACAGTTTTTGCAAATGCAATGTTATTCATGATAGCTGAACAGTAGTTAAGTCTATCAGTATAAGGTATGATCTGGTTATAGTTATGGTTTTCACAACTCTTCTCAAAACCACGATGCAGGTAACCAATTTCACAAGCCGCAGCTACGATCTTTTCACCATCAAGGGCTGCAAGCGTTCTAATCGTCCCATGACTGGCAGGGTGTGACGGACCTAAGTTTACTACCATCAGGTCATCTCTATTCATATCAAGATTTCTTGCATCCAAAAGCGGTCTCATCTCATCCATTAGATCTTGCGAAGTGGTGCAGTATTGACCTTTTGTGATCTCATAATCTTTTCTTAAAGGATGTCCAACAAATTCATTATGGTTAAGCACACGTTTGAGCATTTTATGGTCTTGGAAATGTATACCATACTGGTCATAGACCTCTCTCTCGGCCCACTCGGCAGAACTAAAAATAGAAGAGAGTGTAGGAACACCTGTTACTTCATCTAAAACAGCTACTTTATACGTCATGGTTTCTTTAAACTCAGCATGTCTTAAAATATAAACAAGTTCAAATCTGTTTGATGTTGGATATGATCTGTTCAAATTATCTATGGCTGTGATGTCCAGCAAAAGGGTAAAGCCTAACTTTTCTTTGGCATTTATGATAGTTTCTAATAGTTTATCACTATCAATAAGGGTAAAGTGATCGGGTTTAGACATCATCAAGTTTACCTTTAAATTCGGTGTTTCTAACTTCAAAACTAGGCTCACGTTTAAGTTGTCTTTGTATATCCAAAATAGCATCTATAATGGCTTCCGGACGAGGAGGGCACCCAGCTACATAAACATCGACAGGTATTATCTCATCTATGCCTTGAAGGGTTGTGTAGTTATCATAAAAACCACCGGTTGAAGCACAGGCACCAACGGCTATCACCCATTTGGGTTCAGGCATCTGGTCATAGATCTGCTTGAGTATGGGGGCTTGTTTATAGCTAATGGTTCCAGCCACTACAAGCAGATCAGCATGACGGGGAGAAAACCTGAGAACTTCTGCACCAAACCTTGAGATATCATAACGACTGGCCGCTGTTGACATAAACTCAATCGCACAACAGGCAGTACCAAAAACAAAAGGCCATAAAGAAGCTTCCCGACCCCAGTTTATGACTGCATCTATCTTTGTTGTAACGACTGCATCATCTAGCATATGGGTATTACTTACGTCCATTTTAGTACCCCTGATTTGTAAACATAGATAAGTCCTACAAAAAGAAGACCTATAAAAACAAACATTTCTATAAGAGCAAAAAGACCAAATTCACGCAGATTAAGGGCCCAGGGAAACATAAAAAGTATTTCTACATCAAATATAAGAAAGATGATACCAACTAAAAAAAACTTAACATTAAATCCGTCAAAGGAGTCTTTGTGTGTTAGACGAATACCCCCTTCAACAGGTTCGTTCTTTCTAACGTTGTCACTTGAAGTACCGAGGTATTTTGTTAGATGAAAAAGAAGAGGAAGAATTATTATTAAAGCCAGTATCATAGATGAAGCTAAAAAAAGAGAATCGGACATTTTACTCACCTTATATTTTATTTTTAAATTTTATATCAGCATATTCAATAACATTTATATATGGTGTATCACCCTGTATATCATTCAATAAACTCTTGAAAATTCTAATAAGGTTTATAAATATAGAAGCTAAAAATGAAAGTGACTGTTAGTTCAAAAACTTACATATATTACTTTGCGTTAGTATGACAAAATCGTACTTAAAAAGTAATTTTTTATTGTATATATTTATAGTTACAATTCAATTACATTATTAAATTTAGATTATAATTTATAATATCAAAATTTTTAAAATAATTTTAATATCATATGAAGTTTGCTATACATAGCTTCATTGCTTTTCTATAAGGTAAAGAAGAAACGGATTTTTGAATAATGAATGCCCGTATATAGGGCTTTCATTATCAGCTAGTTTATAACACTTTATTATTTATTATTCATTTTTGCGTAATTTTCGCATCCCTTAGCATCACGACCATCACAAGCTTTAGCATACAGTTCTACAGCCTTAGCATAGTCTTGTTTAACTCCCTTGCCTCTCTCATACATAAAACCTAAATTAGTACATCCTTGCGGATTACCGCCATTACAAGCTTTGGCATAGTACTTCACAGCCTTAGCATAGTCTTGTTCAAGTCTCATACCCCTCTCATACAAAAAACCTAAATTAGTACATCCTTTAGCATAATCACCATAACAAGCTTTAGTTGCGTACTTCATAGCCTTATCATAATCTCGTTTTACACCCTGACCATCTCTATATTGAACACTTAGATCGAGACACCCAGTCATAAGACCAGCTTCACAAGCCTTCCTATTCTCTTCAAGGGTATAAGCACTAAGCCCTATAGTAAGCATAATTGCAGTTAGTAGTATCTTTTCCATTATTTTCCTTTTTCCTGAGAGTAATATTATATCGAGTTAATCCCATCTGACAAAAACTTGACTTTTATCTTGTATCATTTCTTATATCAAACAAAGGAGCAGAAATGACTATGCCTGAATATGAACGACTACTAAAGAAAGAACGAGAAACGGGAAACATAAAATGGTATTTATCTAATTTGAAAAATGATAATAGAATATTTGTGTTAGTTCTGTCATCTGTAGTTCTGATCAGCATTTATCTTCTTGAAAAAGTGTATTAATGATAGAGAAGTCCAGATAGCCTTAAACCCACTGTGCTGCAAGAGTAACATTTAGGTAATTTGTTTATGTCATACTACATCAAATGAAAACATTAATTCTTATACTTTTACTAGCATCACCACTTCTTGCAGATAATATGGAATGTGAAACTGCATTAAACACGTTTCAGTTCAATATAGAACAAAGTTACCCTATAACGGATGAACTGTTAATAACTGCCATTTATACCTGTGAAGATATAGCTGACTATGAAGGTCTTATACATACTATGATGTTAATGTTAGAAACTACTATCGAAGTGTAATCAGTCCTATATAGTTTCTATTCATTGCTCACTTGTTTTCATAATAAGTTATCTAGGGCACTCTTTAAACTCATTTAAGATTTCTTCCATTCCCTCTACCTCTATTATCTTTTTGGCACAATCATCCATTGCTTTTTGAAAACTTTCTGAGACTTTACCCTCTGATTCACAATACATAGCTATCATTCGAGAGAATTTAGTAATTTCTATGGAAGGTAATTTCGAAGTATCTACCTTCTTTTCCTCGGCTCTTGCAAGCATCTTTGTGGCATATGCCACTGACTGGTCTTGTATATTCATTTTTTACCCTTAGAATTTGTAATGATCTTATTTTAGCAGAAGTATAGATATAAAGGGTTTTAGATTAGATGGTATATTGGTATGGGTGTATGATGCCGTTGTTCCCTCTACAGGTCTTAGTCCTGTGGGTGAAGTAACGCTGATCCCCGATCTTAATACATTGATTAGAAAAGTATTAATCTCTTATAGTAAAAGAACTTCATTCAAATGCGTTAACAGCGAGTATCACACTGTATAGTAATGTGAATACTTCAAGCGAAAATAAAGTCAAATAAAGTGATAATATCTGCCTAAAACTAAACTGAAAACTGAGGTATCATGACGAAACTTTCACTCCCCGTACTGTTGATCATTACTTTGACAGTGAGCACACTTTTTACAGGTTGTTCACAAAAAGCTGGAATGAAAAAACCTGGTGCAACGAAGTATACCTCTGCGGCAAGACATAAGTCTACTATGCGTTCTTATAAAGTACGCGGGAAGAGATATCATCCTACCTATGTGGAAGTAGGCGATACAAAAAAAGGGATATCCAGTTGGTATGGACCAAACTTCCATGGCAAGCAGACCAGTAATGGCGAAGTGTATAATATGCATGCCCGAACTGCAGCACATAAAACATGGCCCATGGATACCATGGTAAAGGTCAATAACCTGCAAAACGGAAAAAGTACGATCGTGCGTATTAATGATAGGGGTCCTTTTGTAAGAGGACGTATCATTGACTGTTCCTATACTGCTGGTAAAGAGATAGGGTTGGATAGAATGGGAATCGCAAAAGTTTCCATAGAAGTCCTTGGGTTTGCAGGTAAGATCGAATCTGCTGCGACCATTGCCAGAAATAAAAAAATGCATAAACAAACACGTGTAGCACTTTCAAACTTTGGTGTACAAGTAGGTGCTTTCAGGCGGCAAGAAGGTGCTCAGGTATATAAACGTAAATATACTGGGATATATGCAAATTACAAGCCTGTCATTAAACGTTTTTCAGATGTAGATGGAGCACCCCTCTATAGAGTATGGCTTATGGGATTCAGGTCAGAGCAGGAAGCACGAGACTTTAAAAACAACAATGACCTAGCAGGTGCATTTATAGTTAGAAACTAATGACTAGATCATAAAGAGGAAACAAAATGATAGAAGTAACAAGAGAAACCAAAGAGACACAAATTTCCGTAAAACTCAACCTTTACGGGACAGGAAAAGCAAATATCAATACTGGTGTAGGTTTTTATGACCATATGTTGGAAGCATTTACCAAACATGCACATATAGATATGGAAGTCTCTTGTGTGGGAGACACACATATAGATGACCATCATACAGTAGAAGATGTAGCGATCGTAATAGGTCAGGCCTTAAAAAAGGCTATCTACCCTGTACAGAGTATTGAGCGCTTTGGTAATGCTACGGTGGTGATGGATGAAGCGAGTGTCACCTGTGACATAGACCTCTCAAATCGTGGTTTTCTTGTTTTTGAACTTCCTATTGGCGGGAAAGTAGGGGATTTTGATGTAGAACTGGTTGAAGAGTTTTTTAAAGCATTCGCATTTAATCTCCCTTTGACTCTTCACCTTATTTATAATCGCGGTAAAAATAAACATCACATTATAGAAGGGGCTTTTAAAGCGCTTGCAGTGGCACTGCGCCGTGCGGTGACCATCAATGAGAATGCCGGTATACCAAGTACAAAAGGTGTACTATGAGCATAGAATTAATTGTCCTTGATGTGGACGGTACGATGACGGACTCTCGTATCACCTACTCTGAAAATGGTGATGAGATAAAGTCTTTTAATGTCAAAGACGGTTTAGCTATCGCTTCATGGCGAAAACTGGGTAAACAGGTGGCGATCATTACGGGAAGGTCTTCGAAGATCGTAGCACGACGTGCTCAAGAGCTGCATATAGAACATTTTTATCAAGGTATACATAATAAAAAAGAGGTGTTAGAATCACTGCTTGAAAAACTTGATCTTAGTATGGATAATGTGGCTGCTATAGGAGATGATCTGAATGATCTATCGATGCTGAAAGCAGCCAAGATATCATTTGTCCCAAGAGATGCAAGTGTTTATGTAGATAAAATCGCCACAGTGATACTCACTAGAAAAGGTGGGGATGGGGCGGTACGTGAGATGATCGAATATCTTATCATTAAACAAGGACTGGAAGAGAAGTATTTGGAGCTATGGGATTAAAATTTGTATTAATCATTATGATTGTTATGCTCATCTCTGGGTCTCTTTTTGTGGAGTTAGGTAATGCACCTAAGCAACGTAAGGCATTTACCAAAGATCTTGAGTTTACCCATACTACTTTTATAGAAGTAGATACGCAAAAAATGCAGGGCTGGGCTTTTGGAACGTATGGCGTTCGTGATAAAGGTGTATTGACCTTGGATAATATCGTTTTTCATACAGACAATATAGATTCTTTGATAGCAAAAAAAGGAAAATATATCAAAGAAGTGCTCTATTTGGATGGTGATGTCATGATGGAGGAAAAGAATGGATATACCTACAATACCCAACATGCAAACTTTAATCAGAAAACTGAAATTTTAAACATTACTGCACCTTTTACGGCTGTGAGAGATGAAAATGTCATGCAGGGGAAAACCTTACGTTATGACACAGTAAAAAAAGAGGCCTTTGGTACAAAGGTTGATGCCGTACTTTATACGACTGAAAAGTAATATCATGGTACAATGCCACATTGAATCTTTGCATAACCTAGGTACTCATAACATCATTAGCTTTTGTCTAGGCTAGGCACTCTTTTGAAGTTCTAGCCTTGCTAAGTCAAAAAAGAGTAACAACGCATAGGCGAAAGCTAGTGATGCCCGAAGGGTGGGCTTTACAAACGCAATCTTGCACAAGATATTTACTTCGTCTTAGCTTTGGCTAGGCCTTGAAAATCTCTTGCACAATCTTACATTTGTAAAACCCATTATGAGTGCCTAGGTTATGCAAAAGATTCAACTAAATAGCTACAAAGGTTTTGATTGAAATTCTTACATATAATACTTTTTTTTCTGCTTACTCAGACCATTTTTGCACAAAAAGTTGAGATCACATCTACCTCTATGCATGCAGAAAATATAAAAAAAGAAGTACACTTTATTGGTGATGCCAAAGTAAAAAAACTAGATGACTGGTTACATGCTGACAGAGTGGTTGTTTATTTTAATGACAATAATGAAACAGAAAAGTACGAAGCGACAGGTTCTGTGACGTTTGAATTTAAAGAGGAAACACGTCACTATACAGGCAGTGCAGAGAAGGTAAGCTACTATCCCTTAACGTCCTTATATGTTTTACAGGGTAAGGCAGTGATAGATGACCTGATCAATAAAAGTCATGTAGCTGGTGACGAGATCAGACTTGATATGCTTACGGGTGATGCGACGGTGAAGAGTAATAAGAAAAAACCTGTGAAGTTTATTATTGAAATGAAGGACGACAAATGAGTATTCCTCGCGTTGTAGAAGCGCACTTTATTAAATCGGCACAGAGTATCGCTGATTCTTTGCCTGAAGATATGAGTGAAGTGGTTTTTTTAGGTCGCTCCAACGTAGGTAAAAGTTCTACTTTAAATTCATTGACCCAGAGAAAAAATCTGGCAAAATCTTCGGCAACTCCCGGTAAAACACAGCTGATCAACTTTTTTGAAACCAGATACCTTTATAACGAACAGAGCTATCCTGTACGTTTTGTCGATCTTCCGGGTTTTGGGTATGCCAAAGTCTCTAAAACACTTAAAGAAGTGTGGCAGAAAAATCTTGTAGAGTTCATCCAACACCGTGTCTCTATACGTCTTTTTATTCATCTTCGTGATGCACGTCACCCTCATGCACTGATCGATGACGATGTGGAAGCGTACATTTCAGAATTTATCCGTCCTGACCAAAAATACCTCACTGTATTTACGAAAATAGATAAACTCAACCAAAAAGAGCGCAGTAAACTCAAAAGAGAGTTCCCAGGTTCCATTACGGTATCGAATTTGAAAAAGAACGGTCATGACAGAGTGCATCAAATTATATTGCAAACTATTTTTGCTGTAGAGGATGAGGTAGAGTAGTGATAGAACTGATCAAAGCAAAACTGAGCGATATTCCTGCAATGCAGGCACTGGTTTCTTCTGAAGTAAAGGATGGGATCATCCTTAATCGGACAGAAGATGAAGTGGCAACCAATATTCGCTCTTATGTTTTAGCTAAAAAGGGTGATAAACTGGTTGGTTATACTGCTTTACACGTACATTCCAAACGTTTAGCGGAGATCAGAAGTCTTATTGTCGATGAAGCCTATAGAGGTCAAAAAATAGGTCAGCGCTTGGTTGAGTTTACCTTGAAGGAAGCAAGTGCACTAGGTGTGGAAGAGGATGTACTGGTCTTAACTTATTTGCCACTGTTTTTTCAAAAACTTGATTTTAAAGAGATCAACAAAGAGGTAATACCTGAACATAAAATTTGGGCAGATTGTATTAAATGTATCCATTTCCCTATTTGTAACGAAGTGGCACTGGTTTATAAATTGACTTAATATGAATTTAAAACTATTTTCAATCTCCAAACCACTTTTTTGGCTCTTTATTCTTTTGTTCGTTGTTTTTTATCCTATGCTTATCTCCATATATGTTTTTTTACCTCTTTTCATAGGCGCTATGTCTTATGTTTTAATTCAGGGTATAGAAAGAGGTAGCTTAATCGCTATTTTGATTGCTATTGTGTATATGATCAACCTTGAAGTCAATCTCACTTTACCACTCTTTTTTACACTTATTGTCACACTACTTTTTTATGTAGGGATCTACCCTTCCTTAACACATTTTCGAAGATGCAGAGTGTGTACACCCTTGTTATCTGTGATACTCTTAGATCTCTTTTATTTAGGCAGTTTATTTGCTTTTGATTTTATTTTTCAAACAAAAAGTATCGTTTTAGATACGATTTTACTCTATTCACTGATAGTGGATATGCTTATTGTGGTGATCTTATGAGATATAAGTTCATCCTAGTGATTTTTCTTGTTTTTTGGGGTGTGATGATCACTCGGCTGTATCATGTAAGTATTAAATCTAATTTTTACTATGAGGGGTTGGCAAAAGACAATGTAGAAAGAAAGCAGTTCATCAAGCCCGTAAGGGGTGAGATAAATGATATCAACGGTAACCTGCTAGCAATGAACCGGATAGGTTTTTCACTTTTGATCGCGCCACACTTAAAGGCAAAAAGTGAACGTTTAACGGCTGTGATAGATACCTTGGTTGAAACCTTTCCCGATCTCAATGAAACAGTGATGAGGAAGGTGTATAAAAAACATAATTCACCTTACAATCATAACTACATTAAAGTGGTCGATTTTATACATTATGCAGCAATGATGGGGGCTTACCCAAATTTAAGTTTGGTAGAAAATCTTAAAATAGAAGCAGAAACAAAACGTTATTATCCTTACGGTAAAATTTCTGCACACATTGTAGGATATACGGGCAGATCAAATAGAAAAGAAAATAAAAAAGATGCTGTTGTGGATGAAGTGGGTAAAGTAGGTAAGAGTGGTCTAGAGCGCCATTATAATCATGTATTGCAAGGTGAATTGGGTTATGAGATCTCTAAAGTCACAGCAACCAATAAAGCCATAGCAGTCCTTGAAAAAGAAAACCCTAAAGACAATAAAAATTTACGTCTGAATATTGACATTGATCTTCAGAAAATGATCTATGAACGTTTTGGAGAGCAGACGGGTGTTGCTATCGTGATGCGAACGAATGGAGAAGTGTTATCGGCAGTGAGTTATCCTTCTTATGATCCCAACATGTTTGTTGGTGGCATTAGTACTAAAGACTGGAAAGCCTTACAAAATGATCTTGCACATCCTTTTACCAACAAATTTATACATGGAACTTATCCTCCGGGTTCCGCGATCAAAATGTCTATGGCACTGGCCTTTGAAAAAGCAAAGCCAAATATATTAGGAAATTCAGAATTTTGTAATGGACATATCACGATAGGAAAAAGTTCGCATAAATTCAGATGTTGGAAAAAATATGGACATGGTACGGTACCTTTACGCAAAGCTATTCGGGAGAGTTGTGACGTTTATTTTTATAAAAAGAGTTTAGCTGTAGGTATCAATGCCATGGCAAAAAACCTTCGTACCTTTGGTTATGGTGTAAAAACAGGTGTTGATCTACCACGTGAATATTCGGGTATTATGCCAGATCAGGCATGGAAGAGAAAACGATTTAATAAGCCATGGTACAGGGGAGAGACGGTGATCGCAGCCATAGGTCAGGGGTATGACCTGGTCACACCGCTGCAAGTGGCACGTAATACAGGTCTGCTTGCTACTTCCTATCTTGCGACGCCTCGCATAGCCAGGGAGGTTGACGGTAAGGTCATTGCTCCGGAGATAAAGCATATTGCCTTATCTCGACAATATCTTAATGAGATCAGAAGAGGGATGTATGATGTCTGTAATACGCCAGGTGGGACAGGCTTTAAAACGATGAGTAAATTACCGATCACTGTTGCGGGTAAAACAGGGACTTCTCAGGTTACTTCCATTCCTCAGTCTACAGTGAATCGTCTAAAAGAACATGAGCTGGCGTATTTTCATAGATCACATGCATGGATCACAACCTATGCACCTTATGATGATCCTAAGTACATCGTGACTGTACTTGTTGAGCATGGTGGACATGGGGGAAGTACTTCTGGGCCTATTGCAGCAGATATTTATAAATGGCTTTTTTCACACGGTTACTTTCATCAAAAATCTGACACCATGGTGGCAGATCATAATACAACAGTTGTAGACGATGCAAGTATAGATATTTATACTGAAGAAGAGATCCGTAAAGTGAAACAAAAAGCAGTGAAGAGACCAAAGCCTTCATCTCTAGACCTTTTCTAGGGCAAGAGTAGCTTCTCGTTACCACGTACAACGTGGTAACCAGTAAGGTTAGATTTAGATACTTTGCAGGGTATTATTTAAGAAGAGTCCCAAGATGATGATGAGACTGATACCTGCAGATTTAGTATAGAGTTTGTTGGCAGTGATAAACACAAGTAGCAGTGTCGCTACGAGCATGGTAGCAATATCAAAGATGTACAGAGATGCATCAATATTCATAGGGTTTACAAAGGCTGCTGCCCCTAGAACAACAGTGGTATTTGCCATATTTGACCCAATGATATTTCCTATGGCCATGTCTACTTTGCCTCTGACTGCAGCAGAAATACTGACAACCAATTCTGGCAATGACGTACCAAGTGATATCATGATGATTCCTATGATCCATTCTGAAATACCAAATCTTTTGGCTATCTCTGAAGCACTTTCAATAGAAAAATGCGCACCGATCATCACTAAAAAAATACCAGCAATAAGAAAAGGTATGGTCTTGATCCATGAAAAATCACCTTCATTCAGCTCTTCGAGATCTTCCTCCGGGATATTTTTTGCATCTTGAAGCAAAAACATCAGGTAAGCGCCCATTAAAAGTAACAAAAGTGTTGCATCAAATCTGTCAATGACACCATCGAGTATCATCAATATAAACACGAGTACAGGTACCAGTGCCCAGGTACTGTCTTTGGCAAAGAAGTCTCTGTTTGGGCTTATCTTTTTTGCAATGATAAATACAGCGGAGAGGACAAGGGTGATGTTCAGTATATTACTTCCTATCACGTTGGCTATGGCAATATCAGATTTTCCATCTAAACTTGCGGCGATACTTGCAGCCATCTCAGGTAGAGACGTACCAAGGGCTATCAGGGTTGCTCCAATGATAAACTCCGGTATTTTAAATCTTAGTGCGATACGTTCACTCTGGACTATCATGAGGTCTGCACCCCAGATCAATACGCCCATGGCAATGACAAAAATAACAAAATCCATTTTAATTCTCCATATCTATTTTAATATTCCATTCTTACGATTAAACTTTTTGGTAGATCAAATTGTTCTATGAGCTCTTTTTCTCTTAGTCTCATTTCCCCGCTGTCAACTTCATGATCAAAGCCAAGTAGATGAAGCATGCCATGGATAAAGAGCAAAGAGAGTTCATCTTGTTCACTGTGAGCAAAATAGGCTGCTTTGTCTTTCACAAATGACGCTGCAATAACAATAGACCCCAAAGGCATACCAAAGATTGACTGCTCTGTAAAGGGGGTATCCATAGGAAAAGAGAGTACATCAGTGACAGTGTTCTTATCTCTATGTTCTGCATTGAGGGTCTGCATCGTTTGGTCATCGGTAATGATGAGTTCTACTTCTTTTGTTGAGAGTGTTTGTGCAATCTCTTCAAGCAGGTCCAAATTGATTTCCAATGTTGTTTGATTATCCAAATCTATCATGCTCGAAGTTTACCCTAATCTTGGTAAAATGGCAGTAAAACTTATTTTCATGGAGCTTTGCTCTATGACAAAGGAGAATATAATGAAATCTGCAGTATGTATCATCTCTGGAGGGATGGACAGTGCTTTGTCTGCCAGAATGGCAGAAGATGAAGGCTATGACATTATTGCTTTGCATTTTAACTACGGACAGAGAACCCAACAGAAAGAAGTAGAATGTTTTCGTAAAGTGGCAGCCTCTGTGCATGCAAGTCAAAGTTACGAAATAGATCTTCCTTTTTTTGAACAGATTGGTGCTTCTGCTTTGACAGATAAAAGTATAGATGTCCCTACTGGAGGCATAGAAGAGGGCGTGCCTGTAACCTATGTACCTTTCCGAAATGGCATTTTTCTTTCTATTGCGGCTGCGGTGGCTGAAAAGCATGGGGCGGAAGCTTTGTACATTGGTGTGGTGGAAGAAGACAGTTCTGGGTATCCTGATTGTCGAGAAAGTTATATACAAAAGATGCAAGATGCGATTAACCTTGGTACGAAAGAGGAGACAAAACTGGAGATAAAAATGCCTTTGGTCGCTTTGAGAAAAAGTCAAATAGTGCAAAAATCTTTAGACCTTTCTGTTCCTTTGCAAGATACCTGGAGTTGTTATAAGTTTGAAGGTTTGGCTTGTGGTGTGTGTGATAGTTGTAGATTACGTTTGAAAGGGTTTAAAGAAGCGGGTTTGGTTGACCCGATTAAATATCAATAACATAGTATGACAGATCCTATTGATAAACAATAGGATCTAAATGTTTTAGAAATGATTAGCTATGAAAGTGAACTCATATTTATATGCAGGAAACCTAGATGTACTTTGGGCTATATATTGACTTTTTGTGATTTGTCTGTCCCACAATAAATACATATTGTTGCTAAACCATTTTCTTGTCTCTTCGTCAGTTAAAATAGGTCTAAATGATTTATAGTTAGGATCATTTTTAGTACTTAGACCAACAGCACGTTGGTCTTTCCCAAATGCTTCTTTCTTATACTCTGGAGCATTGTCATAATTTTTATAAGTTTTATAATTTTTGGGTGCTGTTTTTGTTTGCGGTGAAGAGAGTAGGTTCGAAGGACTTGTACATCCCGAAAAACTTAAAGCAGTTAATATTACAATGCTAATACGCAGTTTCATTTTTTACCTTTTTTATTGTTGTTAATTCTTTTTCTGGTACATTTTATCAAAATGAAATAAAATTAGCATGCATCTATGCTATAATTTCTCAAAAATCAAGGCTATTATTTATGAAAATCTCCGCACAGTCAGAAGAGGCTAAAGAAATAAACCTCCTTTTTTCTGGTCTGCAAGTCTATTTTGTATCAAAATTAAATGCATTGGCTTTGCAATTTGGAGAAGGAAAATCCTGTAAGTCTGTCCTATGGGAATGTGACAAAGGTAAACATGGTGGAGGCAAACGCTATGAAGCAAGAGACAAGTCTCTTTTTAATCAGGCTTCTATCCATGTTTCCGAAATACATTATGAAGATAAAAAAGATAAGACATTAGAGTCAAGTTCAGTATGCAGTGCCACCATACATCCTGATAATCCTCATGTACCTTCTTTGCATTTCTCTGTATCATGGGAAAAGATGAAAGAAGAAAAAGGCTGTTGGCATCTCATGGCTGATCTTAATCCTTCTATTCTCAATGAAGCTACGTTAGATCAAAATATTTTTTGTGAAACCTTAAAAAAAGCAACGGGTAAGCTTTATGCTGATGGCGCAGCGCAAGGTGACACATATTTTAATATTCCTGTATTGAGAAGGAATCGTGGGGTATCGCATTATTATCTTGAAAATTATAGTACTGGAAGTTTTGAAGAAGAAAAAGCATTTGTTTTGGTATTTTATGAATCTCTGATTGACGCTTACATCTCAATTTATTCTGCAAAACTAATGCTACAATCTACTTATACAGAAGAGAAAAAAGAAGAACAGCTTGCGTATCATACTCTCTATCTATTTCAAGTCTTGACAGAAGACAGAGGTACAAGAGCAGCTTTACTTGAGCATGATCAAAATGATCTAGGTATCTTGGCTTCATTACCTTCTCATATCAACAAGGATATTTTATCTTTGTGGGGTGAGAAAATGCCTGTACCACAAGATCTTTTGCTTAATCAGATATTGAAAGTTTTACCAAAGGTAGTACCCACACCGGTAGATGAAAAGTGTAAAAAACTATTGGCCAATACGATACGAAAACATTATAAAAAATATCCTATAGAGTAAATTTTCCTAATTTCTTATCTTTTCCTATCTTGTCATGATTGCCTATCACACCATTCATGGCAATGTAAACACCTTCCTCTTTTAAAGCATTGAGATACCCATACGCGGAACACAGATTTGCAGTTGCTTCTACAGGGTCTATACTGTAAGGCACCATTGCTCCTGTCAGTACAATAGATTTTTCCAATTCCCCATCAGCAAGATATTCTGCTGTTAGAGACATGGTATCCGTACCGTGAATGATAATTACATGTTCATGGTGAGTATGGCCTATGGTAGCCAGTAATACCATTCTGTCATGGGTTGTGATATCAAGACTGTCTTTTCCAATCATATTGATAATTTCAAATTCACAAAGCCATT
>JAUVCL010000145.1 GCA_030595845.1 Campylobacterota bacterium | reverse complement strand
CTCACCGATACCTGAAGTTCCCAGTGCCATAGCCAAGGTACAGCCAAGTCCACCAGAACCTATAATAGCGATCTTCTTCTTCTCTAAACTCTGTTGTACATTTGAACCCCAAAGTTGGATCTGTCTGTTAAAATATTCACCTTGTGTCATACTCAGTCCTCACGTAATTTTAATTCTTTTTCAAAACCCCAGGCTTTTCGATGCTCAAGTACTTCAGCCTTATCTATCACTTCTACAAGCATAGACTCTTTATCTTCAAGCATCATCTCTACTTCACCTTCAGGATTGACAAGCATCGTGTCACCATAAAATTTCCATTTGACTTCATCATCACTGTATTCACCCAAACGGTTAGCTCTTAAGATGTAACAACCATGTAAAAAGGCTTTTGTCTTAATGATCTCTCTCCAGCGATTATGTGACCCAAAAGTAGCTGCCGTGGGGAGTAAGACAAGATCCACTTTTTTCTCAGTCACCTTTTGCCAAAAAGGATCAAAATGAAGTTCAAAACCTGCCATTACCATTATCTTAAACCCTTTTATTGTAAAGGTCATAGCATCTTTGAGCGGTGCCACTTTATTAGCAAAGAACTTTTTTTCATTCCAATGTGCATAAGGTAATAATATCTGCTGTTCATAATACTTAGTAGTTTTAGCAGAGATCTTTACAATGGTTTTATGATACCCGTCTTTTTTAGTAATAATAATAGGTGCTATAAAAGTGATATTATACTTTTTGGAAAGGGTTTTTAGAAGCTCTGTATGTTTACGTGTCTGTTCTTTCACCATATTGGGAGACATCGTAGCAAACTCTTTAAAGAAATGGTTCAGTACATACTCACCAAGCAGTATGACATCTGCATCTCTTTGTTTCGCCTGTTTCAAATAATACTCAAGCCTTGTAGCATTCATACCCAATGTCGGTAATTGTAATGCAGCTACAACCAGTTGAGACATTATTGACCATCCTCAATCGTTTGGTTGGCTTGCTCAATAACTGTAATTTTAGTTTTAGCTTCTTCAATGAGTGTTTGTGCTTCTTTAATATTCTTCAAACCCTCTTCATAAAGCTGTACTGACTCTTCTAAAGTAATCTCAGGATTCATCAATTTTTCCAACAACTCTTTTGAGTGTTCTAACTTCTCTTCAAAACTCTGTTCTTTCATCGCAAAACCTTTTTTATATTCTCTTCAAATTTATCTAACTCAACCAAAAAAGCATCATGACCATAATTACTCTGCACTTCCAAGTACGTATATGACTGACCATTGCGTTCCATCATCTTTGCAAGATGTTCCATTTCTGCAGGAAAAAACAAATAGTCCGATGAAAAACTTATCATATGCACATTTGCCTTTATGCGAGAGATGGCATCATGTAAAGAGTCGTACCCACGGCTCAAATTAAAAGTATTGATCGCTTTAACGATATAGAGATATGAAAGCGGATCAAATATACGTGAAAAATTATTGGTATTGTATTCCATGTATCGTTCTACTTCGTAACGTCCAAAAAGTTCAAAAAGTCCATCATTGTTCACATAGTTACGTCCAAATTTATCATCCATAGAGTCTGGTGCCAGATAAGAGATGTGTCCTGCGATGCGTCCTATTGCCAGGCCATCAAGCCCCTCTTCTTTAAAGTCATCTTTATCATAATTCCCATGTTTAAAACGTGGGTCTCTTCTGATCGCTTCTATAGCTACTTTGTTAAATGCCATCGTCCAGGGTCTGGTAGCATACGTTGTAGCCAAAGAGATGATCTCATCTGCAAAATTAGGATAATCCACAGCAAACTGTAACGCTTGCATACCACCCATAGAACCACCAACAATGGCTTTAAGATGGTAAATACCAAGATCTGAGAGAAGCTGCATCTGTGCACGTACCATATCTTTAATGGTCACAACAGGAAATTTAAGTCTATAAGGATCTTCACTCGGGTAGTTGTTACTCATAGGTCCTGTCGTACCAAAACAGGAACCTAAAACATTCGTACAGATCACAAAGTGTTTGTTTGTGTCTATCGCCTTGCCATCACCTATCAGTCCATCCCACCAACCGGCTTTTCTTTCACCTTCATACACACCTGCCGCATGATGAGAACCACTCAAGGCATGGCAGACCAAAATAACATTGGATTTATCTTCATTCAGCTCACCGTATGTCTCATAAGTGATCTCATACGGTTCTAAGATACGTCCTGATTCCAAGTATAATGGGGAGGAAAATTGTGCGGTTTTGGTTTCGATTTTCATAAAGTACTTTTAGGCTTAAATTTAATTGTAATATTTTATCATATTTAAACTTTGTGGTGGAGGTTATTCTCGTAGGTCGGGGAGAGGACACCCCGACCTACACATTAGCCTAATGCTTTAACAAGATCATCTATCAGATCTTGCGTATCTTCAAGTCCAACACTTAGTCTAACAAGTCCACCCGGTACACCTGCTTCTTCTAGTTCTTTTTCAGAGAGTTGTTGATGTGTTGTACTTGCGGGATGTGTAATGATCGATTTTGAGTCACCAATATTTACAACCAGGGAGAAGATATCTGTAGAGTCTGCTATCTTTTGTGCTGTCTCTTTATCCGACACTTCAAAAGAGAGAAGTCCTGAATGACCCCCTTTAAAGTACTTTTGACCTAAAGCATAATTAGCATCAGTTTTTAATCCTGGATAGTTCACTTTATTTACTTTTGGATGTGCTTCTAAGAATTCTGCTATGGCTAAAGCAGATGATGAATGCTGCTTCATACGTAATGGTAGTGTTTCAAGTCCTTGTATATATAGCCACGAGTTAAAAGGTGATGGTGCAGCTCCAAGGTCACGAAGCAGTGCAAGTCTTACTCTTAGTGTAAAAAGTGGCAATGGTACATCTGAGTAAACAAGTCCATGATAACTTTCGTCTGGTTCATTAAAGTGTGCATAACGTGCATTACCTTTGATCTTTTCTACCAGGTCATGACGCTCTACGATGACACCACCAATAGCCAGTCCCTGACCTGTAGTATATTTACTGGCAGAATGAACAGAAAGGTCTATACCATGTTCAAATGGTTTACACAATATAGGTGTGCCTACTGTATTATCAACGCAGGTAAGTATATTGTGTTTATTTGCAATGGCAACAATAGCATCAAAATCAGCCACATCAATACTTGGATTAGTAATACTCTCAAAAAGAATGATCTTTGTTTTTTCATCTACCAATGCTTCTATCTCAGAAGGATTTCTCACATCAAAATAACGTGTCTCTATACCAAAACGTTTGATGGTATGTCCTGTCAATGTAGTCGTCCCACCATACACTTGCTTAGCCACGATGATATTGTCACCAGCTTCTGCCACATTGGCAATGGCATAAAAAGTAGCTGCCATCCCTGAAGCAGTTCCAACAGCGGCCACTCCACCCTCAAGTGCAGCAAAACGCTTTTCAAAGACATCCGTTGTAGGGTTCATCAAACGTGTATAGATATTTCCAAGCTCTTTAAGTGCAAAAAGATTTGCCGCATGTTCCGTATCTCTAAACTCATACGCTGTAGTCATATAGATAGGTACTGCCATAGTCCCCATACTGTCTTTTTCATATCCTGCATGTATCGCCAGTGTTTGTTCGTGCATTATTCTTCCTTATTAAAATTTATAATAGATTATAGCTTGTGGATGCTTGGACTTAATACTTTTTGACATCCATCGCTATTTTTTTCTCCAGTTGAGAAAAGGCCTCATTCATAGAAGAAACTATACTATCTGCATCACTTTTTGTAGTCACTGTTGTACTAAAAAGTCTTGCTTTTCTTTTCTGGGTCTTGATATGTTCCACTTCCCAATTGGCATCTAAATAAACTTTATCTCCATATGCTATAAAACGAGTAACATCCACTTTAACCTTAATCACAGGTTGTCTATCTACACCCCATGGATACGCATAGATATTTGGCTGATTAAACTTTTTTTGTAAAAAGCTTATCAATCTCTTAGTAAGTCCCGTATCTAAATCTTCACCCCATACTGCTCCACCCAATAAAGTGATCTGACTATTCGATTTGGCTATGGCTATCTCTCGTTTGTATAAATATGAAGGTATTGTTATCTTTTCAACACCTATGTCACCATTTATATGTCTATAGGTATTCTCAGGTTGAGGAGAAACTGAGAGTATATAGTAGCTAGAGTTTGTAGAGAGACATCCTTGTAGTCCCCATAGTGATAATAATAGTAATAGTATTTTACGAGTCGTCATTTAGTGACTCCCTTGTATTGAATTTTAATTCTTATCATTAGTTATCTCCAAAAATAAGTGAATTTGGTTTACGGTTCAACATACGTAAAAAAACTTGCATCTCTTGTGATGTTTTTGTTAGTATCTGCAGTGTATGTGCTAATTGTTGCTTGACAAGAGAATCACTGTCATATCCTTTGACCACTTTTTGAGTACTTTTAAGTGTTTTTGTTACTTCAACCAGTGCTTTATTTAACTCATCAGGTAAGACAGTAAAAGATTCTTTCTCTGTCATTAACTGTATATTTTTGATCGTCTTTTCCAAAGAGATCAATACTGCATTAGCATTTTCTATAGGTGCTTCGCTTTTATCTACAACATTTTGTAAAGAATTCAAAAGGTTTTCCAAGGGTAACTGATCTATCGTATCAAGTATTTTACCAACTGTCGAAATGATATCTGTAGAATGATATGAGACAAGAGGAAGCTGATCATGAAGCTCGTCCCTTATGACAGAGGCAGAACCATCTTTATGTTTAAAGGTCAAATCTACAAAGAGCATACCTATGATCGGATCAAGTGGAGATATTTTCGCACGTAATCCTTGTTCCACTGCCTGATACAAATTATCTACACCACTTGAGTTTATTTCATTTTTATCTTCAAATACAGATGTATCTATCTGTACTAACACTTCACCCATCATTGTATGGGTATTTTTATCATAGGAAAGAGAGATATTTGTCACCTGCCCTATATCAAAACCATCAAAACGGACAGGTGATTCTATCTTCAACTTTGCTATAGATTCTTTGGTCTTTAAAATAAACTTTTT
>JAUVCL010000066.1 GCA_030595845.1 Campylobacterota bacterium | reverse complement strand
TTGTAATAGATTTTTGGAACGAGATGGCACTATATTTGATTTTCCTTATCTCCATTATACACTCAGAGTACAAGATTCTATGAAGATCAATGAGGAAGAATCCCGATGTATCATCATCGCCGGTGCAGGCATGTGTAATGGCGGTCGTATACTGCAACACTTTAAACACCGTCTGTGGAATGAAAAGAATGCTGTTGTCTTTGTGGGCTATCAGGTTCAAGGTACACTAGGACGAAAACTGGTTGACGGTGCCAACAAGGTCAAAATCTATGGAGAAGACATTATCGTAAAAGCAAAAGTACATACCATTAACGGTTTTTCAGCACATGCAGATCAAACTGGTCTGATACAATGGATGAGTAAGTTTAAAAAACTAGATAAAATATTCCTCATCCACGGAGAAAGAGATAAACAAGAGATCTTTCAAAAAGAGATAGAAAAACGTTTACATAAAAAATCACATATTGTTAAACACGGCGAAAAAATTGGGATATAATAAAAAGACACCAAAAACAAAAGGAATAAAATGGCACATATAAAATTACCTGAATTTGAAGAGATGTCTCCGGAAAAGACAATTATAAGATATTAAAAGAAGCGCAGGGTTTTTAATTATATCAATACACTTTCAAATGTATTTGGTCTGGGAGAATAATAATAAAGTCAGAATTTGACTAATCAGCCCAGGTGTATTGCCATGCTACACTTAGGGCATCAAAGTCAGTACCGTACCTGGTGTTGATACCCGAATTACCAAATACTTTAATGGAATGCTGTTTGTTTATAGGGTATGCAAATGTGAGTCCTAGACGAGTATTACCCATTTCATCATTTGTTTCAACACCATCATTATAATATTCACCACCCCAGTAGTAAGTTGTCCCTACTGCCATCCACACACCCCTACCAAAACTATAAAGAATGTGTGCCTGAGTAGAATAGATAGGGTCTTGTTTTCTTTTTATAGCACCCAAGAAATCATCATTTGCACTGTAAAACTCTGCATCTGCTGTAAATTCAAAGGTAAACTTTCCTACCCTTTTAGAGATGCCGAGGGCTGGTTTAATCGCCCACCTGTTTGTACCGATATTGATCAGTTTTGAACTATCGTACTGTCCTGTAGGTATAGTGGTCTGTATGCTCACTCCCACAATGGTCTTTTGTTCATAAGAAGCAAACTCTTGAAGTGAGAGTGCAGGAGCACCCAGTAAATTGTAGGTAAATCTTACTTTGGTATCTCCCATCCCACTTACATCCCTGCTTCTAGGTACACCCGCTACATCTGCTGTACCATATAGAGAAGAAGTAACAAGGAGAAGATCAATCTTTGCATTATGCCCAGCAAGATCAAATGATCTTCCATAGGCTAAAAAAGCACTGTTTATCTTTAAATTGGGATCTTCCAATTCAAGCGCAGCGTTTTCAGGTATTCCCCCTTGCGTCCGACCATAACCCGCAAGTACTACATTGACACCAACAGGAGCATTGGCGTAGAGTTTGGGTTCGAGTGTTTGCGCAGAAAGAGGCTGTAAAGAGAGAACAAAGAGTGAAATAGCTATTAATTTTTTCATTGTTTAACTCTGTGTATTATTAAAATTTAAAATTCAGTCCAATAATAGGCCCATAAGTCGTTACATCATAAGAAAAATATCCACGTTGTCCTCTTGTACCACTTTCATAGTCTGCCCAAAGTGCTTTATATTGAAGATCAAGATCTAAAAGATCTGAAATGACATATTTGACGCCGACAGAACCACTGGCAGTAAGATCCGACCCAAGACCACCTATTGTTCCAAGCATACTAAATTTCCAATCTTCATTAATAGGTGTCGTCCATCTTGCACCAACAACAAGGTCAACCCAGTCTTCTTCTACTTCTATATCTATAGGTAAAGTGTTATGCCCTATATCAAAATCGTTATCCCACCATCTGATACCAGCAAGATAATCAATGTGTCCCTCTGTCAGAGTCTGTCGATACATACCAAAAGCCTCAAGTGTTCCTTGTCTTACTCTGGCATTTGTGACACCACCTACCGAACCTGTAATATCACTTGAAAGATCCATAAATCCATAATCTAACCAAATACCCCAACCGTTTGTATTCATCGCCTCAAAATGAACCATAGCAGCCATATCAAGGTTTTCAAGTATAGTTCCAAAATCCATATCTATCTCTAGTGTAGGTGCATGTCCTACTTTACTTGTACCTGTCATAGAAGCAATAAGCATATAAGGTTCAAGTTCATATGACCATTCACTAACTTCTGGAGTCTCTTCTACTATAGGTTCAACAGGAGCTATGTCCCCTCCTGAGAATAGTAGTGATGACAGAACGATCGATCCTATGAGTATATTTTTAACTTTCATAATTTTCCCTTTTATTTAAACATAATTATAGCTTCTCTAAACTAATAAGGAGAAACAACCACTTTATAGACCAATGTATCACCCTCATAAAAAGGCTGATAGTATGAATTATCACATTTTTTATATTCTACATTATTCACTCTTACCATGGTACATGTCTTTGGCATAGTTGCAGCAGAAATAATAGAACCTATAGCCATAACAGTAGCAAAAGCAAGTATAGGGTTCCCATGATAATAGCCATGATGATGACCATGACCACCGTAGTATCTGTTGCTATGATTTACATTCACGTTCACATTTTTGTTTACGTTTCTATTTACATTGCGGTTCACATTACGATTACTACTTTTATTTACCGATCTTCCTCCCGTACGGGCTGCAGTTCTTCTCGCTTCGGCTTGCTGCAGTACAGAAACGCTAACATGTGTTTTTGCATCTATACGTTCTATTTGAATTGAAGGGGAAAATAGTCCTATCATCATCGCAGCAGTTGTAAATTTTACTAAAAATAAATTTTTTGTTTTCATTATATCTTCCTTTCTTAGTTTGCAGGTAACACAGATATTTTAGCCGCGCCTTTTGGTGCTTTAAAGATAAAATCACTATCTCTAACACTTGAGCTCTTACCCCAACTGATAGTCGTGTTGGTTCTAATGTGTGGTTGTGTGGTTGTATCTATAATACTGTATGCTTTGACCAATGGTTCATTACCTGTAGTGATCCAGGCGTGTACTTCTCTCTTCCCATTTTTAAAAGCAACATAATCACACGCAACACCATCTACATTTGCCGTACCAAAGTACTTACTGGATTTAAACTTCATACGGTTTTTCATATCACTATAGACCAACGATGACAAAGGTGCTTTGATATCATAATTCTTAAAAATACTGTCAAGTGCTTTATCAAGGTCTTTTGGCACAGTAAGTTGACCATAATACCCATGACCATGCTCAATGATCGTATAAAGACCCGCATTAATATAATTACTTCTGTTTAAAAATTCACCTTTTGTATCGACACGTATCTTGCCTGGCCTGTCTACTTTTACCGTAGTATCATATCTATAGGTAACGGGTGTACCGTCTTCTAAAGTAGTATTCTCCACGATCACGGCTTTAAAACCATACTTATCCATACTTCCCGTGTGTTTAAATGCCTTGATCATAACGTCTGAGGCAGATTTCTCTGATGCAAAGAGTTGGGTACTGCCAAGCAGGAAACCTACTCCTGTGATACAGAGGGCTTTTTTATATAGATTCATTTTGATCCTTTTATTTTAGGTAATACTATTGTTAGTTCATTTACTTAGTTAAAGTGGAGCATAGAGATGATGTAGTAAATGTTATAGTAACTAAAAAACCGAAGCCTGTCTATCCTGAAAACGAAATTTATTCGCCCCACACCTCAACCCTATTTCTACCACCATCCTTGGCTAAGAACAACGCTTTATCTGCACGATTTATAATAGAATCTAAAGTATCATTTTCATTTAATGTTGATAGTCCAAATGATGCTGTTCTGCGACCAACCTTTGGACAATCCATTTCATGGATCGTATCTTTTAATCGCATTGCAGTCTCTTTGGCTTGATCAAGCGTGCATCTTGGTACTAAGATAAGAAATTCTTCTCCACCCCAACGTCCAACAATATCACTATTGTTGAAGAAAACCATCATGGTCTTTGCCAGTTCCTTTAAATATCTATCTCCCACATTATGACCATAAACATCATTGATGGCTTTAAAATGATCCAAGTCCATCAGTATAAGGGAAAGAGGGTCACCATGACGAATGAATTGTTTCTGCTCCTGTAAAAACATCTCTTCAATTTTAACCCTGTTATACAACCCTGTTAACGGATCTGTAGTAGACTTCTTTACCAGTACTTCTTTCTCCAGTTTAAGCCGTATATTTTCTTTCTCCAAGGCTTCCAGTTTTTTTGTAATTTTATTTTTTTGATATTCATTTTCAGTACTCGGAGCAGTGAGAATACTATACCCCTCATCTACAATATTTTGAATGATATTATCTTCCATTTTTCCTCTTAAACGTCGTACCAAAGCCCTTAACGCATCCATACTCATAGGCTTATGTTCATACACATAACTTCCTATCATTTCATACGTTACAACAAGAGTAAGATTGTCTAAAAGCAGATTGAGAAGCCTTTTCTCTTTTTTGGTTAAAGTATCACTGTCTCTCTTTAACTTAACACCAGAAAATTGATCTTCTCTCGATATCATCAGTCGATTGACCTTGGCTCTGAGTTCCGTAATATGAAAAGGTTTTTTAAGATAATCTACACACCCCAGATCATAGGCTGTTTGTAAAGAGTGTATATCTGTATTTGAAGATATCATGATCACCTTTGCCTGATCATTTTGAAGTAGAATAATCTCTAAAAGTTCCAGACCGGAAATATGCGGTACATTGATATCAAGGACATAAAGATCGTAGATCTTTTCTAACGATTCTAATAACGTTTGTCCATCCAAGAAAGTATCAACGATATGGTCATCAAGTTCTAAAACTTTTTTTATGGCTTTATTGAGTGGAATGTCATTTTCAAGTAGTAAAATATTCATACCCATATCTTACTCCTCTGAAATGTCATTGCTATGACATTTAAAAATATAAGTAAACGTTGTACCACTCTTTGTATCAGATTGTAATTGTATACCAATACCATATTTGTCCGCAATACCCTTGATGATATTGAGTCCCAAACCATAACCACCCACTGTTGTGTTTTCTCTAAAATACTTATGGAATACTTTCTCTTTATTCTCTATAGCATCACCCTGATTATGAAAAGAGAGTATGTTATTAACTTGGATTACTTTAATATCGGAACCAACCTTACTATATTTAATTGCATTGTATATACTGTTATCTATGAGTCTGCTCAATTCTATTAAAGATATCTTTACCATGCAATGACTGTCGATATCAAAAAGGATCTTTTTATCATTCACCACAGCGATGGTTTGAAAGTATGCAATACGTTGTTCAACTATTTGACTTAAGTTCAGTATTTCAGGCTCATAAATCAATTGATCTTTCTGCATGATATAACTCATAGAACGGTAAGAGTTATGCAACACTTTCAAAGCATTATCTATCTCCTCACTATAAGTGTCTGTCCCCTGTTCCAACTGCCTGAGTTCATTGTTCAGTGTGATGATACTTAAAGGTGTTTTGATCTCATGCATAGCACTTTGCACAAACGTATCCTGATCTGACAACCTTACTTCTTTACTTCTTAGTTTGATCATAACAAAAATCCCGATAGCCCCTAGAATTGATATAAGGATTATAAGCATATCAAGGGCTTTAAGACGTGCATAAAAATCACTCTCATCAAGTAAAACACTGTAGATGATCTTCATATCTTTATTTACATGACTGTTGGCTGCCATATACAATAACCTATAATTGGTATCTTCTTGTATAAAGATTTCCTCTTCAAAATCACCATAAAGTAATTTCTTGCCTAAAAGGCGTGCTTTTTCTTTAGATATGAATAAGCTTTGTATAGTTGGTTTATAAGATACGTCACTTTCCTGTAAGACTATTTCATAAACGAAACCACTACTGCTTATACTATATACTTTTATATCTTTGATAGAAGGATATTGTTTTAGCAATTCCTGTAAGGCATGAATCTCTTTTTCTGTCTCAGAATACGTATAACTCACTTGCAAAATAGCCTGCTTGTCATCTCCCTCTTTAGAAAGGTATGAGTCTGTAAAACTTAAAAAGTTTTTAGATATCTTTTCGCGTATTGGGGCAGAACAACCGATAATATTTTCTCTTTGATTCTTATCAAAATGACTTTTTGCAAAACTTAGATCAAACCCGATATCATTCTTATAGGTAGAGTTTTTAATAACCAAATTCTTATCTGTGATATAAATATGATAGGGTTTTCGGGTCTCCCCTTCATTGATCTTTTTGTGTATCTCCGCCAAACTCACATTTAGATCATGACTGTTCATATATTCCAGTACGATCTTATGTTTATTTTTCAATAGCTCTTTTTGCATATAATGTTCATTCAGAAGTTTCAATAAGAGATTAGAAGTATGGTTTTTAATCTCATAAAAAAGTATCTTTGTATTTTTTTCATGATCAGAGGTGACATGCTTAGAAACCACGCTATAACCCATAAAGTGTAAAATGAAAAAAACCATGATAAGTACCAATACAAAGGATGATATTTTAATGTTTTTCATTAAAGCTTCCACTCAAGATTCATATAATAGCTACGACCCGCACTCGGGTAACCGTATTCCCACTCATAGGCTTCATCTAGAAGATTTTTAACCCCTACTCTACACTGTGTTGCGTTTGAGAAGCTATAGGCAAATTGTGTATCTAGCAAATGATATCCTGACAGTTTCAACATTTCATCACTATAAGTGGCTGAATTGGGGCTGTACCTTGAACCTGTGTATTGATATCCTAAATATGCCTTTAAATTTAGAGTAAGACTTACTGTGTCCTCAACCTTGATCTGATGTGTAGGGATATAGGCTAAAGCTTCACCTTCACTGTCACGTGTATAGGCGGAGGCATAAGAAAAACGTATATTATTTTGATCAAAGTATGTACTGTTTAAACGAATTTCTGCTCCATAATGTTCTGCTTCTTCACGATTGATATACCCATTATTACGGTAAATAATAAGATCACTCACATCGTAATAATAGATCGATAAGTCTATCGATGTTTTTTCTGCCAGTGTCTGTTGATAACCGGCTGTGTATTGCATACTTTGTTCCGGTTTAAGGTCAGGGTTTGCATTTTCCCATGGGAAAACAGTGAACATTTCAGACATACTGGGCATACGACTCTTGTTTGCGACACTCCCATACACGATACGCTGCTCATTGCTATAAGTGATCTTTACTTGTGCATCTAAAGTGTCTTTATCTTCACTTGGTACTACAGCAGAGGCATCCGCTGCCTCTTTTGCCTGCATCAAGTTATACGTCACACCACCCTCTAATTGCCAAGATCTGTCTAATTCCCACAAGTGTAAAAAACTCACATTAAAAGTATCAGCTTTATATTTAGCTGTATCAAGATTACCACCACTTCTCACATGTGTGTTTTCTTCTGCTTGTAGAATGACCGTACTTTGATGACTGTCTTGTCTTTTAATTCCTTTGATCACTGTTCCTAAACGCTCATCATTATAGATGACTTCCGGCCAGCTTGACTGGTAATCAATATCATCGTATATCTTAAATATATCTTCATACTCATCATAATACGCTCGTATACTAAGCTCTAGATCATCTACATGATAATCACCATACAGATAGAAACTGTTAAGATCTTTTTTGTCTATACGAGAGTAGGCATCCCATATGGGAGTGCTAACATCTGTATAAACGTTGGGAGGTATACCGTATTCTGTCCTTGTTACACTCACTTTTCCTGCAACATGGATCTGATCATCTATAAAAATACCACTTTTTATCGCAAAGTTTTTTTGTTCCTTATCACTGTTAACACGACTTCCTTTTTCTTGTATAGGCGTTGGATCAAAGTTATTTGAAAGTCTATAGTCTGATCTATGAAAGTAACTTACATCTGCTTTGATATATATATTATCTACCATACTGCCAACATACGCGTGATAGTATGCATCATTGTTTGAGATGGTTGTACCCAGTTTCGTTTCAAATTCTTTTGTTGGATATGTTGAATTTATTTGTACTTCACCGCCCATGGGAGAGACACCAAAAGAGGATGTTCCTGACCCATCATTGATCTTTATCTCTGCATTTGTCATAGTAAACTTGGTATCTATAAAACCATCGGTATCACGATACAAGGGGATACCATCTTCAACATACTCCGTGGCTTTAAAGTCAAGTCCACGAAAAGATATAGCTTCTTCACCTTTACTGTCTGATACAACAGTAAAAGAGACATCACGTGCAAGTCTTTCCTGTACCGTAATGCTATTGTTTTCCAAAGCTTCATTTTCACTAAGTATCACCATATCAGAATTATGTACTATCTCTTCAATGTTTATCGGTGCAAGTGTGATTGTTTCTGCCCAAAGAAACGTACCTAAAGAAAATACTACAAGACTTGCTCTTAGATTTGAAAGTAAAGTTTTATCTACCATAGTAAGGACACTATCATATGCTTTATATATATACAATAGTCTTACTCCCTCTTATCTTGCTTTCAAGTCATCAGATATAAATCTAAATCCTACTTTAGTCATAGTATTGTATTTAATGGTATCATAATAATAGATCTATGTCTATCCAAAAAGCGACACCGATGTAGATTATGGAAACAATAACCCATCTAGAGTAGATGGGTATATATTTTATAAAGATCCTAATGGCTATGATCTCTTTTAGCTATTAAACATACACCAAGATATCAGTTGGTGAATCTTTAAGTAGTGTTGATGCCACACTTCCCAATAGTGCATTCAAACCAGAAGTACTTCTTGAACCGATCACTACAAGGTCATAACTTCCTTTTTTGATATGTTTGATGAGTGCTTCTTTACTGTTGACCCCGCCATCAAGGATCTTGCCTTTTTTAATATCGTGTTCTTTCATAAAATCTTTTAAATCTTTTCGGGCATACTTTTTTGCTACGACATTGTATTCTACAACATCAATCCCTTCTATGGTATAAGGGCCTCCCAGATAGATCGTTTCAGAACTGTGTACTGCAGAGATATTTGTATCTGGGCAAAGTCTTTTTACATATTGTACACTTTCAGTGGATTCTCTTTGAAAGTCTGTTGGCGCTAAAATATTTTGATACTTCTCTTTGACACTCTTCTTAACAACTAACAAGGGCAAATGACTTTTATTTACTATCTTTTGTGCTGTTGTACCCAAAAGGTTTTTTAGTCCTTTAGATTTTGAATGTGCACCAATGATGATCAACTCTGCTTTGATCAGTTTGGCTTCATAGAGTATGATATCATCTGTGTTACCTTCTTTGATAAATAGTCTATAAGGCACTTTAGCAGATACTTTTGAAATTTTTATCTTTTTTTCCAGTTTCTTCTGTATGCCTTCTTTGTCAACATCCAATGACTCAGAACCAAAGTAACTGGGTACCGATAACCAAGGTACTTGCACAGCATGCACAAAAGTCAAAGAAGCATTATGCGCCCGAGCAAGCATAAATGCCCGCTTCAACACAGCATTTGACTTATCAAAAACATCAATACCAACAAGAATTCTTTTTATATTTTTCATACTGTACACCTTTTAATCAACTTTTTTTTTAGACTATTTCCACATTGGTTATCTTTATAATATCAGAAATCAGTCATTTTTTACCATTCCATTCATAAACTTCTTGAAATCTGTCGGGAAAGGAAAGACCACAGTATTGGTTTTATCAGAAGAGATATCACTCAGCGTCTGCAAATAACGTAACTGTATCCCCAGGGAGTTCTGGCTTAAGATATCGGCTGCGGCAAGAAGATTTTTACTTGCTTCAAGTTCTCCTTTTGAGTTGATCACTTTGGCACGTCTTTCTCTCTCTGCTTCTGCCTGTTTGGCAATGGCACGGACCATACTCTCATCAAGGTCAATATGCTTGATCTCGACATTGGAGATCTTGATCCCCCAGGTATCTGTCTGTTTGTCCAGTATCTGTTGAATATCAGAGTTCAGTCGCTCACGTTCAGCAAGCATTTCATCGAGTTCATGTCCACCCAACACAGAACGCAGGGTTGTCTGAGCAAGCTGGCTGGT
>JAUVCL010000167.1 GCA_030595845.1 Campylobacterota bacterium | reverse complement strand
ATGTTATAGGGGGCGTGCGTTATATGGACCTTGAAGCTGACGTCAGTACGACTCTCTTCGTAAATCGAAACTTATCACGCTCAAAAGACTTCACAGACTTTTTTATAGGGGTGAAAGGACATAAGAATATTAATGAGAACTGGTATATTCCCTATGAAGCTGATATCGGTACTGGTGACACAGAACTAAGCTGGCAACTATTTGCAGGAGTCGGTTACCGTTACGATTGGGGTGATATCAAACTTGGTTACCGCTACCTTGAATTTGATATGGAAGACGATGCATTTGTGGACGATCTTACCTTAAGTGGTGCTATACTTGGAGTCAGTATCAAGTTTTAGTCGAATTGTATAAAGGAGGTTTAGAATGATTAGGAGACGAAAATTCATAAACCGACAAATCGATAATATTATGGTAAGTAGGAGTAAGTGTGTATAGATTGATGTTGTTACGTAGAATAATAACGATGTTATTTTTAGTTGTATCGACAGTCTTGCCTCTGATGGCAGACAAAGCAGATAGTAACATCACACTTGCGCAGTCTGAGAACTTGACCCCAAATGTTCCTGAGTTTTCTATCACATATTTAGGTGAAACGCAGACATGTTCCCCAACCGGGCTTATTAAACAAAAGTCCCATAAAGACTTGGTGACCTATCGATGTCAGGGAGAGTATGCAGACTACGTAAGTGAAAAAAAGAGAGAAGAACAGCGCGGAAACGATGAAACAAGACGATTGGCCGATCAGATCAAACTGAAGATGGACAAAGGGGCTGTATATTCGGTACAAATTCCTATAGATCTTGCCAAGAGACCTGCAAGAGCCAGCCTTATCGCCCAACGACAGCTTAATGATAGACCTTATGGTAAATATCTCCGTATGCTACGGCCTGCAAAGCTGTATGTCAGCATACGTCCTCAGCTTGCCAATAGTGGTGATGATGGGAAAATAGAACTGCGTAATGGTGGGTCACGAGGGGGATTTTTTTACTATCATCAATTCAAAAATGATTTGGAGTTGGCACTTCACTATGAAGCAAAAGCTGACTTTGATTCACACACACCTTTCATAGATACTGCAGATGCCTCAGATTCACATCGTCGACTGAGCTATTTTATGCTGAAGAGTGGAAGCAATAGTATTGTGTTGGGGAAATACTGGTCAGCCTATTATGATATTGCCAGTTTTACGGACCGATATATGGCATATGGAGCTCAGGCGTCAGGAGCATTCAATAGTGGTACCGATGGTGGTCCATCAGGAACGGGACGAGTAGACAGGATGATTCAGATAAGCTCAAGGAAAGAGGCGTATGATGCCACATTGCAGTTTCAGTTCAAGCATGATGCACTCAGGGATTTTAATACAGATTATCACTATACTGTAGCAGGAAGTTTCATCTACAAAGGGTGGGACAAGATCAGGCTAGGAGCCTCTCTTGATTATGGAAAATTCGATGCAATAACCTCCCAAATGAAAGATTTCGGAATTGATGGCAATGATCTTTCCTCTATAATGGGAGTTACTTATAAAAAAGATGATTATGGTATTAATGCCGTATTCTCCTATACAAAAAATCATATGAGTGATGATCAGGGTACCTATTTTGACGCTGTAGGTACAGAGTTCTATATACACTACGATATTGAAGAAAACTACCGTATTGCAGCAGGTGGTAATTGGCTTATTCCCAGAGATGACAAATATGATGGTAAATACAGCATTAAAAACTTGCTATTATCATTTCAATATACTTTTGGCAAGAAGACATTTGATGATATGATATATATGGAAGTTTCTTTGCCTAATGGAAAACTGGCAAATGGTAAGTCCAGAGACGTCAGTGTAGCCATTGGACTTCGTTATCTTCTTGATAATTAAGTAGTATACTTTTTCATCGTATACTGAAATGTGCTATAACTTTTTATTAACGGTTTCAAAGGGGGTATTTATATGAAATTCTTTTTAAAGATTTCTCTTGTATTTTCACTACTCACAGTATATTTACATGCAGAAAGTGAAAAGATAAAAGCTTCTATGGTCATCTCCGGAGGTGTCAGCCTTGGAGCATATGAGTCAGGATATAACTGGGCACTGATAAATATGCTCAAAAGAGAAAAAACCACAAGTGATATTATAGATCCCTTGTCAGGCTCCGTCGCAGGTGCTTCTGCAGGTGCCATCAATGCTTTACTCTCTGCGATGTACTGGTGTCAGGAAGATTCTGTGTCTTTAAAAAACTCTGTTGGGGACAATCTGTTCTATGAAACATGGGTAAACCTTGGCATAGAAGACCTTGCCATCACAGGTGAAGACCCGAACAATAAAAGTTCACTCTTTACACAAGATGGTTTAAAAAAGAAAGGCGTAAAGATCATTGAGCACCTCAAGCAGCCTATCTTTAAAAAAAATTGTGAAGGGCCTTTGGGTGTGGCTGTCACAAAAGTCACACCGATCGTTGAGACGATCTCTGGTATCAAGGTGAAAAACCAGAACTTTTCTGTACCTCTGACTTTTAGAGAAAAAAATGGACAGGGAATTGTTGAAAACAAAGTTATGCCTCCAAGCACCACTTTTTATATCTCCATACCCGGTATAGAAAAAGACAGCAATAAACTCATCAATCTCCTTTTGGCTTCAGCTGCCTTTCCTGGAGCTTTTCAACCGGTGAAATTGGATTATAGATATAAAGGAAAAGACCATTCTCATTACTTTGTAGACGGTGGTCTCTATGACAATGTCCCTCTAAAACTAGCCATTGAACTTGACGAGGGTGCTGAATATTTTTTCTTTATGGATCCGAGCAACATGAGAAAAGAGATCATTCAAGTGAAGGAAGATGAAAAAGAAGAATTACCTGTTGGTTTCATTACCCCCACCCTTATACCACTCTTCAGCAGTTTTGACATCATGCAATCCATGAAACTTTATCAGGCTATCAATGAAAACTTTAGAGGAACTTCTGAAAAAAGCTTGGTACTTTCATCTCGATTTCATCCTATCGCAGGAAATTTTTTAGGACATTTTGGAGCATTTTTAGATATTAACTTCCGTGTGTATGACTATTATGTCGGTGTTTATGATGCTATTTACCATGTTGCAGCTGCTTCTAAAAGCAGACGTCAACATACATCTATGACACAAATAGAGCTTATGAATTATTTAAAAACCTTACTGGGAATAGATAAGAATCCCGAAGCGCTGGCGGCATACACTCTATTTTTAAATACGGAGTTTTACCATACAAAACCAAAAACAACCGATCGCTTCTCTGCTGTCTACAATGCGTTTAATTTGAAAAAATCTGATGCAGATCGTTATAGTAATGAAGAATTCAAGGTCTTTCTTTCAACACTTGACATGAAGTATATGAAAGAGAGTAAACACTCTTACATTCAATACGCAAAATCAGATATTGACAATTGGTATAAAAAACCTTTAAGAAAAGTCCTTGCCCGTATTGCTCTATTGGAAAATGAGCGGTCCAGAGCAGGTATGAGTGGATCTTATGCAAAAGGAACTTCTTTTGGAGCCTGGGCATCAACTTCTTTTCTAAAAGATAAAAAAGGGTTCGAGTTTTTACCATTAAATGTTCCTGAGGATGAGGGTAAAGAAGCCTTGATCACAGCATTAAGGTTATTACCAAGGGAAATTGCTGCAGATATAAAAAATGGCGGATTGAGCTTTGGATATACAGCTCTTTATCACCCTAAAAATAAAGACATCATCTCTGGTTTTGAAGGAAAAGCTTCTTATGTTTCAATTCATGATGAACCTGATTTTTTACGTGCAGATGTTAATGTATTTAAAGAGTATGATGATTTCTTGAAGTTTGGGGTAGGTGCAAGTTTCTTTGGAAATATGGAAGGGTCATTCTATGTACAAGACAGTGCCTATGGTCTCAACACCTATGTAGATATTATGGATATATTTAGGCTGACTTATGTACGAAGAGATGGTGATTTAGATACTAATAATTATATCTACTTTGGTATTGAAAATATTCCAAGTCTTATTTATTGGTTAAACAGATAAATTTACTAGATCGATGCAAAATAATTTAGTCTAAAAAGTACATTACGTAACCAATACGACTAAATGATTTCATCAATTCTAGAAAACCTTATAATCTAACATATTTTATAACGTTTATCGCTGTAGCGACGTTTAGAGACCCCTTTTTTGTAACCTCCCATAGAAAACCT
>JAUVCL010000084.1 GCA_030595845.1 Campylobacterota bacterium | reverse complement strand
TTTTTGAAGTTCACTATCGATGCAGATCTAGTGAACACAACAGCGATAGATGAGATAAATGAAATCAAAGAGATAGTGTCAAAACTTGATGTCTACTGTATGCCAGTAGGAGAGAGTAGAGATACTATCTGGAAAAATGACAAGGCTGTTTTTGAGTTTTGTATGAAACATAACTTTCGTTATAGCGATAGGCTTCATATCAGAGTATTTGATACCACACAGGGAGTATAGACTGCATTCAAGACCCATTGGAAAGTGATGTACTCTGAGTAATATCTTCAATTTCATGAGCCTTGAATGCACTCTAACCTTACCTTTAGCTAGCTTGGCTAAAATCAGACTAATATACTCCTCTTAGGATTGATAATGTTAATACGCAAACTTTTTAAATTTGAAAATGCACATATCGTACGTGATTGTACGACACAGCGTTGTTCTGAGAATATACATGGGCACTCTTATAAAATTGAAGTACTTTTAGAGTCTAATTATTTGGATGACGGACAAATGGTGTATGACTTTGGACTTACTAAACGTTATATAAAAGAACTAATAGACTCTTTTGATCATGCGATCACCCTTTGGTCAAAAGATGATAAAAACTATATTGAAGCCATGAAAACCTACAGTAACAGATGGGTAGAACTCCCGGTATCTCCTTCCGCAGAACAGTTTTCCCGTGTGATCTATCTTCTAGTAGAACGTGTGCTAGCTTGTACAGATATGCAAAATGGTGAGAGAGAAGTTAAGCTTCACAGTATCATAGTGCATGAGACTGAGACAGGGTATGCCCAAGGATTTAAAGAGGATGCGCATAGTGAACTTATGGGTACTATCACCCTTGAAGATATTATCTTTTCATCTCAAGTACAAAGTGAATGGAGTGACCCTTCACTTTGGACTAAACTTCTGAGTCATACACTTATCAAAAATCCTAAAAAAGTGTAGACTTTTTACAATCAGATATAATAGTGATATCAAAACACAAGGATATCCCATGAAAAACTTCACATTACTCTCACTTGTAGCAGTATCTATGTTATTGACTGCCTGTGGAGAGAAGACAGAGAAAGCTGTTGAAGAGTCATCAGCAGTAGTCAAAGAAGCGGTGAAAGAAGATACACTCTCTGCATTGGATGAAGCAAAAAAAGCACTTTCTGAAGCAGCAGAAGCAACGAAAGTATTAGCTGCTGAAGTTGTGGAGGATGCAAAAATAGAAGCAGCAAAAATGGCAGTTGTTGCAGAAGAAAAAACAGCTGAGTTAAAAGCATCAGCGCAAGAGAGTATCACCGAAGCAGGCGAGGCATTAAAAGAACAGGCAGAAACAGTCACGGCAGCAGCCTCAGAAGCCATTGCAAGTATTTCAGCACCTGCTGCTTATGAAAAGTGTAAGGGATGTCACGGAGCAGATGGTAAAACAGTAGCACTGGGAAAATCAGCAGTGATCGCAGGGCAAGACAAGGCAGCGCTTATTACTTCTCTTCATGAGTATAGAGAAGGCATGAAAAATGTGGCTGGTATGGGTGGTCTGATGAAAGCTCAGGTTGTTTCCATGAGTGATGAAGATTTTGAATCGATAGCCGAATATCTTTCTGCTATAAAATAAACTAATTGCCTTCTCCTCGCTTAAGGAAGGCAATTTCTTACCCTAATGGGTAAAAAAATCCTCTTGTGTATTAGATGCTAATTCCCAACTTATAGGTATGATCTTCACAACCTTACTTTTTTCAAGCAACGATACTTCAGGTAAAGTAATGAGCATGGCATTGGCTGCTTTTAAAGGTGAGAGCATACCGGGAAGTTGTTTTTTAAACGGCATAAAGGTATTACCGTCAAAATCACCTAAACGTACCGTATATTTCCCCGCGCGCAAAGAAAAATCATCCTTCATTTCAGTAGTGATTGTACTATGATAACAGGCTTTCATCCCTGACATTTTGCGTATGGCAGCACGGACGAATATTTCATAATTGACCATGGATGCAAGAGGGTTTCCAGGTAGGTTGATGATCACGGTTTCTCCTATGGTTCCAAATGCAGTAGGTTTACCCGGTTTGATGTCCACCTTGTCAAAGTGTAAGGTCATACCCAGGTTTGCAAAGGCATCTTTGGTAAAGTCTCTGTCCCCCATACTCACACCGCCAGAGGTGATGATGATATCGGCATTGAGTGCAGATCTAATGGCAGTCTCCAAAGACTCCATAGTATCACTGGAACTCCCAATGTATTGTGCTTCACAACCCAGTTCTTTGGCACGTGAAAGAAACATAGGTGTATTTGAATTGTAAAGCTGATGAGGTGCAATTTTTTCAAAGTGTGGACGCAGTTCATCTCCCGTACCAAATACCGCTACTTTTATTTGTCGTGAAACCTTTAAATGCGTCACTCCCTGACTAGCGAGTAAAGCAATGGCATAGGCAGTCACCTTTTCACCTTTGTTCAAATAAACAGTACCACTCTTAATGTCTTCACCTGCACGTCTGATATGTCCATTTTTCTGGATATCATCAGGTAAAGTGATCTGTGTATCGTTGACAGTAACATTTTCTATGGGGAGGACTGCTTCACACCCCTGCGGTATGGGTGCTCCTGTCATGATCTTAATGGCCTGTGTCGCTTCAAGTGTTATTGTTGGATCATCTCCTGCATAAATGACATCTGAGGACGTTACGGTAGTACCTGCATCCACACATTTGACAGCATATCCGTCCATAGCAGAATTATCAAAACGCGGCAGATCAAATGTGGCAATAGAGTCTTCAGACATCACACGCCCTAAGGCCATCTCTATAGGTAGGATCTCAGCACTAACAACAGCACTGTTCTTATAAATGATATCGAGTGCCTGGGTAATGGAAACAGCCATAAAAAGCCTTTAAAATTTAATTAGAATGATTATATCAAATTAGGGTATAATCCACTTTTAAACACATATAAACAAGGAATTTATAATGGAAGTAGCACAGATGTTAGCAGGTCACAGTCTATTGGTTAAAGTATTTTTAGGATTTTTGGTTCTTGGGTTGATCATCCCTTTTGCAACGGCAAAAAACCCATTGGGTTTTAGAAAAAGCTCTTTTATCTATACGATGATCTTTCAAGCTATTATAACGATGATAGCGTTTGCAGGAATTGTAGCTGTATTTACAGGAGATCTCGGTTGGTCGGTTACAACGATTATTATGGTGGCTGTTTGGGCAGTGATGATGTATATCGAAATTAAAAAGTATAAAGTGATCAAACTGGCAAACCTTGATAACCCTGAGAATCACAAACTTCTCAAAGGTGCATTTATTAAAATCTCTATCGTCCAGATCTTACTGGTAGTGATCATGGTGGTATTAATGATCTTTAAAGCCAAAGGCATGATAAACATTTAAGATGTTATATCTTTACCATAAAGAGGCGGCTAAGCCTCAGCTCACTCTACTTGGAGATGAGCATCGTTACATTTTTAAAGTGCGTAGACATAAGGTAGACGATACCTTATATTTACGTAATCTTGAAGATGGACTGCTTCACCGTTACACCGTTACCTACCTGGATAAACGTTCCGTCATACTTGAACTTCAAGAAAGCACAACACATGACATAAAAGCAAAAAACAACCTACACATAGGCTGGTGTATCATAGACCCTAAAAGTGTAGAAAAAGTACTGCCTACCCTGAATGAAATGGGTGTAGATAAAATCACTTTTTTTTACTGCAAACGTTCACAAAAAAGTTTTAAACTAGACTTTAAGCGCTTGGAAAAAATACTTTTAAACTCTTCACAACAGTCTGGAAGATCAGAAATGATGATCTTGGAAAAGGCAGAAGACCTAACATCCTTTTTAGAGGATAATCCGAATGCAAAAATGTTAAATTTTTCAGAGAGTAATTTTATTGGCACTACAAAAGTAGAAACAATCGTTATAGGGTGTGAAGGTGGCTTTCATGAAGAAGAAGTGGCGTTGTTTGACGCTGAAAATATCGTAGGGTTTGATACACCGTTGGTTTTGAAAAGTGAAAGTGCTGTATGTGGGGTTGCTGGTAAAATACTCTTATAGTATTTTACCAGCGCTTAGATAAAGAAGGGTGCTTAGCGTACACTTCTATAAATATTGACCACGTCAGCATATTGCTTTTTCGTTAAAATTGTTTTTAAGTTTGCGTTACATCTTGCTTTCATAGCGATGATCGTTTTACGTGTTTCTAACATCACTTCAGCTTCTTTAACAGAATCATTATCTGTGGTTAAAGCATTTTCTAAAAGCATTTTTTCTTCGAGCATGACTTTTTTAACCATCTGTTTCATTTTAGGTTTATTGGTGTCAGACCAAGCTTTTAAAGCGACCATTTGTTTTGCATCTACGCCTAAAATATCAGCATTTTTGATAGCGATACGCATAAGATTTGGCATGGGGTTGGCATGTTTAAGTGCATATTGACCTCCTGCTGCATGTGTTGTTGATAGTGACATTAAAACAATCGCAATTGCGAGTAGTATTTTTTTCATATGTTTCCTTTAGTATATAATTACTCTATAAGTATATACTACCTAGTGTTAAGAGGGTGTTAAGCTTTCATAGTAGTTTAAATTTATTTGGATAAAATATCGTTCTTAATTGTCTCGCCAGAGAGCGTTGCAATGACCCTTTTTTATTGTACTGATGGAAAAAGGAAGAGTCATCGACTAGAGCAGGTTAGTTACCTGTCACCAAATAAACTAAAAGGTCTCACCATGAGAAAAGAAATACACCCGGACTATAAATTATGTGCAGTAACATGTGCATGTGGAAACAACTTTGAAATTAGAACAGATAAAGAAACAATGAGTATCGATATTTGTAATGAATGTCACCCATTCTTTACAGGTTCTGAGAAAATTCTTGATGCTGCAGGTAGAGTTGAGAAGTTCAAAAGCAAATATAAATTAAGTTAATTGAACGTGCAAAGAGCAAAAGCTCCTTGCACTTACGCTAACGCTAAGTTTCCTTCAGCAGGAAGCTCACGCGACTTGTCGCTTGTATGAGTGACCAAGTTGCTTCTTTTTATAAAGTAAAATCATGATTACATTTATTCCTACACCCATCGGAAACCCCCAAGACATTACAATTCGCGCTATGAAGCTTTTTGAAAAAGCAGAAATCTTTTTATGTGAAGATACACGTCAGACCAAACGGCTTTTACGGCTTTTAGAAGAGCGGTTTGATATGACGTATCCTGATGCCCTATTTTATTCATTTAATGAACATAATGGACAAGCGAGATTAGATGAATTTGGAGAGACCTTTAAAGACAAAGAGGTTATCTATGTGAGTGATGCCGGGATGCCAGTCATCTCTGATCCAGGGCAGTTACTTGTAGCGTATTGTCAAGAGCAAAACTTAGCATATGATGTCCTGCCAGGTGCTTCTGCCGTGACTACAGCATACGCAGCATCTGGATTTGAAGAAGGAAAGTTTCTTTTTTATGCTTTTTTACCACATAAAGGAAAAGAGAGAAGTGCTGCGTTGGCAGAAGCGATGAGCAATGGGTACAATACGGTACTTTATGAGTCTCCACACCGTTTAGAAAAACTCTTAGAAGAGATCCTTGTCATAGATGAAGATAGAGAGCTTTTTTTGGCTAAAGAGATCTCTAAAAAGTATCAAAACTATTATCGTGGTACGGCAAGATCACTTAATGAAACATTTAAAACATTGACGATACGCGGTGAATGGGTTGTTGTAATATCGGCTCAAAAAAGTACAGAAAAAAGTCTTAGTTTCACAGAGGTTTTATCTCTTGATCTACCCCCTAAGCCCAAGGCAAAACTCCTTGCACAGCTGAGTGACAAGAGTGTCAAGGAATGGTATAACGAGCTCATAAAGTAGTTACTTGGGGGTTAGCTTAACCCCTTAAAAGTAAAAATTAGATAAAATCTATCTTATGATTATATATGGAAAACAAGTCTGTTTGCATGCCTTAGAGCATCATGCAGAGAAAATAAAAACGGTATATGTTGCACAAAAAGGTGCCAATAGTAAAGGTACACTTCCCAAAGAACTTTTTAATCAGTATCATGACAAGATTAAATTTTTGGAAGAGAAGTGGGCACAGTCTATGTCTAAGGGTGGTAATCATCAAGGATTACTCATAGAGATGGATGAATTTACAGAGAGTTCTTTTAGTGAAATTAAGAAAAATAATTTTATTGTGGTACTTGATGGCTTGACAGATGTAGGGAATATCGGCGCCATTGTGCGTTCAGCCTATGTGCTTGGTGCAGAGGGCATTATTGCCACAGGGGTAAAGCAACTTAACTTTTCGGCGATTATTAGAAGTAGTTCAGGTGCGATGCTGGATATGCCTTTTATGATTGCACCTAATATTTTAGATTCATTCAATGAATTGGGACAACTTGGGTTCACGGTGTATGGTGCTTCTATGGATGGTGAAAATGTACAGAATGTTGCGTTTGAAGCAAAACGTGTACTTGTCATGGGAAGTGAAGGTAAGGGACTTTCAAAAAAAGTACTCTCTAAAGTCAATCAGTCTGTTTCGATAGAAATGCAACATGCTTTTGATTCACTCAATGTCTCTGCGGCTGCAGCGATTTTAATACATAGGATGGGTTATGCAATTAAATGATATTCTTGAAGAAAACAGTGTAAAAGCGATCAGCGATAAGACAAAGATATCCGAGGAGAATATTGAGTATCTTTTGGCATCGGAGTTTGATGCCTTAACGAAGACTAAGACTTTAGGGTTTATCTCTATTCTTGAACGAGAGTATAAAGCTGATCTCAGTGCAGTAAAAACACAGGCAGTGGAATATTATGGGGAAAGCAGAGACTCGAATTTATTCCCGATAGGTCAACCTGTAATGGATGAGGAGAGAAGTAGACCTAAGGGGTTGATTATTTTTATTTTTCTGTTGCTTGGCGTTAGTTCCTGGTATTTTTTTACCCAGTTCGATAAAAAATATTTGAATGATCTTATTCCTTTTATGGATGAGCAAACAATAGAAAGTCCCGTTAGCAGTGACGAAAATGTTCTTGATGCATTGAAAATAAATGAAGAGACCATTGAAAAAGATGTTGTGACACCGGCTACTGAAAGTATGAAGACAGAGGAAGATAATAAAAGTGATGCAGTTTCTTAAAATGAAGACAAGAGCTAAAGCTCAGTATAGTGAGGCAGAAAATGCCGAATCATGAAGTTTAAAGCGAGAACAATATGTTTGATGAAATACAATTTGATAAAATAAATAGATTACCAAAGTATCTTTTTGCAGAGATCAATGAGTTAAAGATGCGACTAAGACGCGAGGGTGAAGATATTATAGATTTTTCTATGGGAAATCCTGATGCCCCTACACCACAGCCTATTATTGATAAACTCTGCGAGACTGCACAAAAACCAAAAACGCATGGCTATAGTGCAAGTAAAGGTATTTATAAATTACGTCTGGCAATGAGTAACTGGTATAAGCGTAAGTACAATGCCATTTTAGATCCAGATACTGAGATAGTAGCAACCATGGGAAGTAAAGAGGGGTATGTACACTTGGTACAGGCCATTGCAAACCCTGGTGATGTAGCGATCGTACCAGATCCTACCTATCCTATCCACTCTCAGGCATTTATTTTGGCGGGTGCGAATGTTGAAAAGATGCAACTTATCTTTAATGAAGAGACTTTTGAAGTGGATGAAGATAGATTTTTAGCAGATGTAGTGGATCACTTAGATAACTCTATTCCTAAAGCAAAATTTTTAGTGGTGAACTTTCCGCATAATCCAAGCACAGCAACAGTGACACCGCAGTTTTATGAAAGACTTGTAGCACTTGCGAAAGAAAAACGTTTTTATGTCATTTCAGATATAGCGTATGCTGACATTACATTTGATGGGTATAAGACACCTTCGATTATGGAAGTTGAAGGTGCAAAAGATGTGGCAGTTGAATCATATACACTGTCTAATTCGTATAACCTGGCAGGTTGGAGAGTAGGGTTCATTGTAGGAAACAAAAAACTCATCGGTGCGCTTCAGAGTATTAAATCATGGTTGGATTACGGGATGTTTACGCCTATCCAGGTGGCTGCAACGGTTGCCCTTGATGAACATCATTATATTCCTGATAAAGAGATCATTCCACGTTATCAAGTAAGGCGTGATGTGATGATAGATGCCTTTGGCAATGCCGGTTGGCCTTTAGCTAAACCAAATGCCTCTATGTTCATCTGGGCTAAGATACCTGAAGTAGCCAGAGATATGGGTTCTTTAGAGTTTGCAAAGCAGCTTCTTCTTCAAGCAGGAGTTGCAGTAAGTCCTGGTATCGGTTTTGGTAAATATGGTGATGAATATGTACGTATCGCTTTGATTGAAAATGAAAATCGTATCAGACAGGCAGCACGAAACATTAAGAA
>JAUVCL010000142.1 GCA_030595845.1 Campylobacterota bacterium | reverse complement strand
TGTTTTTGTGTCACACGCTTTTTATCTTGTGTGTCTGAAAACATAGAGAAAACTTTTTTAGCGTCATTACCAGTTAAGAAGATACCACTTTCTTCTTTTGCTTGTTGATTAAGATGTTTAACTGCCATTTGGATACCTCCTGTTGATAAAATATGGTTATATTATAGCATAAATTGGAAAAAAGAAATATTTAGAGACCCATTTTATGTAACCTTATAAAATGTTCTATATAGATGATTTTATAAGGTATGACCATTAATATATACATACTTTGTTAACTCTTTATTTGCGTACTATTAATCCCTATAGTTTATAATGTACTTAGAAAAGGTAGCATCTTAAAAGAGCTTGTTTTACTCCTTGTCCAAAACTTTAGTAAACTTCCTTGTTTGCTCTTTAGTTACCTTTCGAAGAAGAGCTTCATCTCCTTGAATACGTTTTAGGTTCTTCAATTCCTACTATAATTTAAATCACTCTTACTTCGTTATATTTTCTTGAATCCTTCCCTAACTTCGCTCATTATACCTTCGAGCATAAAGTCATAAAGAGCATCTGCAATTTCATATTGTAACTCTCTTTTTTCACATAGCTCATGTAAAACTGCGTCTGTGTTGTGTCTATCAAACTCAATACACGATAAATATTTACCCGAACTTAACTTTTCAATATCTTCTTCACTGTATTCAATACCTTCTTTATCAAGATATGCTAAAAATTTATCTTTCTCAATCATCTTTTTTCCTTTGTATTTTAGATGTTAGTTATTCTAAACTAAATACTGTTTTTATATAAGGTCATATTTGAAAGTTTTATTTTCTAAAGATGCTTAGTGTTCAATCAAGTATATTTCATAAGGTAGTATTTTAAAATAGATTTTTATCTCATCGATACTGAACACTATTTCCATCTTTTTGGTATACTAAAAGTATAAGAGAGTATAAGGTATCTAATGGGTAGTGAGATAAGCCACAGAAAGTTTACAAAAGAAGATTTTATAGCTTTTGAAAAAGCATTGTATACTGAACATGAGTATGTAAGATCTTTGTTTGACAAGGGTACAGAACTTTTTTCAGACAAGTACCGCATAGGCTATGAACTGGAAGTTTGTATTCTCGACAGTAGCAATCAGCCCTATCCTATAAACAAACAGATACTCGACACTATTGACTCCCCTCTTTTTACCAATGAACTTGCAAAGTATGACCTTGAAATAAACGGAAATGTTTTTGAACTTAATGCTGATGCACCTAAAAAATTAGATTATGACCTCCTTTCACTTTGGGAACAGGGGCAAGAGACTGCTAAAAAATTCGATGCAAAACTTGGACTGTTTGGTGTGCTTCCCTCTTTGAAACTCGAGCATTTCAACAAAGAATTATACCAATCAGATATGCATCGGTATACACTTGTTTCTCAACGCATCAAAGAGTTACGACATGAGAGTGTCAAGATCTTGTTTCACGGTGAGGATGAAATAGCTTTACAAAAAGATGATGTGATGCTTGAAGCACTTGGAACCTCCTTACAGATACACCTTCAGGTTCCTTTTGAGAGATCCGTAGAGTATTATCATGCTGCACTGCTGGCATCTGTAGTACTGGTTGGATTTGGGGCAAATTCTCCTTTGGTTTTGGGTAAAAGAGCCTGGCATGAATCCCGCATCCCTATCTTTGAACAATCTGTAGATACAAGGAACAAAGACCAAAGAGATCATGGTGATGAAACAAGGGTACATTTTGCACATGGATACATAGACTCATGGCTGGATCTTTTTGATCAAAATAAAATGTTTAAAATTATTTTTGCAGATGTAAAAAATAAACCTGAAAGTGATCTGCACCATTTCAATCTTCATAATGGTACGATCTGGAGATGGATACGCCCTATTTTAGATCAAGATAAGAAGGGTAAACATACACTGAGACTTGAACTTCGTGTACTTCCATCAGGACCAACACTTCTAGATACACAGGTTAATATATGGTTTTTTATAGGACTCATTGAAGGTTTGATCAAATCAAAAATAGACCTTAAAAAAATACCATTTGAAACGTTAAAAGACGATTTTTATGCTGTAGCAAAAACTGGGCTAGATACGAAATTCCATGAAGCAAAAGATGTTAAGAAAGTTTATTTAAAAGAGTGGATCCTGGACGATGGACTTAGACTTACAAAAATGGGACTTGACTCTTTTGGCATAGATGATGCAGATGAGTATCTCAATATCATAAAAGAAAGAACTTCAAGTGGACAAAATGGTGCATCATGGCAACTTGAACATTTTAAAAAATTTAACAGCATACCTAAGCTTATGGAAGATTATATGAAAAATTCTGAACAAAATATCCCAGTACACAAATGGAGTTTTTAGATGCACAACTTAAACATACTCAATGAACTACCCGATGCATTTTTAACTATTTCTCCCCGTGATCTAAAAAAAGTATTTGACAAACCAACGCTTATTCATCTAAAAGGCGCTAAAGGCCCTGCTCTGTTTGTATCTATCTTACTTCATGGAAATGAATTTAGTGGTTTAGAGATCATGCAGGAGTTACTTAAAAAGTATAAAACAACCAATGGATATAAACTACCCAGAGACCTGTGGATCTTTCTAGGTAATGTGGATGCTGCTGAATTAGGATTAAGAGCTTTAGATGGGCAGGTTGATTTTAATCGTGCATGGCCGGGAACACCGGAACCACACACAGATACAGCAAAACTCATTCAAAAGGTTATGGATACTATCTCTAAAGATGCTCTCTTCGCATCCGTTGATCTGCACAATAACACAGGGCAAAATCCTCACTATGGGTGCATCTCGGTAGTGAATGAAGATAATAAATACCTTTGTACTCTGTTTAACCATATTGCCATGGTATTTAAATCCCCTAAAGGTGTGTCAACCATGGCTTTCGATACGCTCTGCCCTGCAATCACTCTGGAATGTTCAACGCCAGGTAATAAACCCGCAAAAGAAAAAGCATTTGGACTCTTAGATGATCTCATGCATATGGATCATTTCCCACTAAAACCTGTTCCCCGTCATGACTTACAACTGGTCACAAACTCTGCCACTATCAAAATAAATAGCGATGTTACCCTTTGTTTTGAAGATGATGTTAACAGTGATTCAGATATCGACCTAACTGTGGTGAAAAACTTTGACCATCATAATTTTACACTATTAGAAAAAAATGAGGTTTTTGCCTATTCTAAAGTAGCTAATCCACTTTTAGTTACCTCACAAGATGGTACAGATATCACAGATGAGATCATTCAGAACAAAAATGGAAATATCTCTCTTAAAAAAGCACTGATGCCAGCTATGATCACGATGGATAAAAGCATAGTACTACAAGACTGTCTATGTTATTTGTTGGAAGACTATTAAAATTCTAATAGTCTTCTTGGAATATGATACCTGCGATTAAGCCTCTTTTTTTAAAAGTAATAGATAAATAGCTACAGAGATACCAGCAGACCCCAATATCATTAACATCACCATCATCTGATAGCGCACTGCGATGAGCGGATCAACTCCTGAAAGTATCTGTCCTGTCATCATGCCTGGAAGTGATACCAGTCCTACTGCAAATAATGCATTGATGATGGGGATAAGTGCAGCTTTGTATGATGTTGCCCTAGCCTCCCTATAGCTATTTTCTCTACTTGACTCACTTTCAAATCTCTCTGCAGCGATACTCACAGCATTCATAGCATTTGCAAATATCATACCTGCTAAGGGTATGAGAAATCGAGGTTCATACCATGGGTTTAGATCAAGTACCCCAAATACGACCATCACTAGCGTAAATAAACCACCAATACATATAGAGATAAAGGCATAGAGATATAAATTCTTACTCTTCTTCTGTAAAGGACGTAAAGCGATCATAGAGGCAGCGACGAGCATAACAGAGAGTATTAATATTACCAAATATGATGAATTCGAATTAAATATATACGTTAATACATACCCTATCAAAACCAACTGTATGAGCATTCTAAAGAGTGCATAGAAAAGCGTAGTCCTGTCTTGTGTCCAACGTATATAGATCACAATGACGAGAGCAACAGGAATCATCACCCAAAAAAGATTTAAAAATGAAATGTTATATAATGATGTATTCATACATCATTATAACAAGTTTGTGTTTTTCTAAATATACTGTAGGTTTTATTATTATTGTTGTTGTGTAGATATGTTCCCATCAGGATGAAGGGAACAAGGGGTAATTTATTTATTTTAGGAACTACTTCTTCTCTTCTGTATCTTTAAGTACCATCACCGATGCAGTCAAACCAAATCTCAATTTAATATTTTCAGGAAGCTTATCTAGTTTAATACGTACTGGGATTCTCTGTGCAAGACGTATCCACTGAAATACAGGTTTAACACTTGGCAATAGATTATTTCCAGGATTACCGTCAGAATGAGCGATACCCCATGCGATAGACTCCACTTTCCCTTTAAGTGGTGTATCTGGGTAGGCAAGGAGTGTTACCATCGCTGTATCTCCAACTTCTACCTTAGGGATAGCATCTTCACGAAAGAAACCAAAGACCCAGTAGGAATTTTCATCTACCAATGCCAAAATAGGATGACCTGCTGAAGCTTGTGAACCTATCTGGAAATTGATGTTTGAAACATAGCCATCTACTTCTGCAAATACTTTAGTGTAAGAAAGGTTCAGTTTAGCGGTATTGAGTGATTCTGTCGATGTATCTATGTCTGCTAAAGATTTATAATAGTTCGTCTCATTACGTACCATATCTTTTTGCGAAACGGCACCTTTATCTCTGGCATAGATATTTTGTACACGCTCATACTCTATTTTAGTCCCTTTGGCTGCCTCTAACGTACGTTGAAGTCTTGCTTTTGACTGATCTACTTTTACCTGATACTGAGAAGGATCGATCTCAAAAAGAAGATCACCCCTCTTCACTCTTTGGTTATCGACTACATGTATTTTAGTAATCATACCTTTGACACGTGGTGTGACTTGAATGACCTGCGTACGTACCTGTCCGTCTCTTGTCCATGGATTGTCTGTATACTCTTTATATTTGTTATAGCCAAGATATCCGGCAGTGCCCAAGAGTGAAAGTGTTACGATTAGTTTTATTATTTTCTTCATTATTAACCTTTAAAATTTAATCCAAAATGTGTCTATTAAGACCATATAAAGTGCCATGATTGCTATAAATGCATATGACGGTGC
>JAUVCL010000188.1 GCA_030595845.1 Campylobacterota bacterium | reverse complement strand
GATAATACTCATCTAAAAAGTCTATAGCATTTTTCAGGCAGGTATCATACAGGGTATGGAGTATCTTGAGTCCGGTGTAGTCTTGTGCATAACAGGCACGTTTGGCAGAAGCTCCACCCATTTGTCTTTGGGCTATAGTATCTTTACCTGATTTGCCATTGTCCAGACGTGAAAAAGGGGCCCCGATACTTTCAAGCCACTGTATGGTTTGTGGTGCCTCAGAACACATTTTTTTTACCATGTTTTCATCACATAGTCCATGTGCAGACTTAATGGTGTCAGCTATATGTGAAGAGACATGGTCTGCTCCCACATTGCCAAGTGCAGCATTCATGCCTCCCTGTGCCATAGAAGTTTGTGAGTTTGTAGGGTAGGCTTTGCCTACAATGAGTACAGAAGCACCTGCTTCTTTTGCGGAGAGAGCTGCAGTTAAACCTGCCCCACCTGCCCCGATAATAAGAACGTCAATCACAGTAAACCTTTTTTATTTTTTATCTGTAAGGTCGGTAAACCGACCCTACGTCATTGTGAAACTAATTGATTTGCAAAAAATCTTCTATATTGTCAACAATACCTTCAAGAAGCTTTTTTCTGGCTTCTATGCTTGCCCAGGCAATGTGTGGTGTGATGAGCAATCGTTCTTTATGTTTGATTTCATTGAGTCTATTGTTGAGCGTAAGCGGTTCTTCTCCCAGTACATCTAACCCAGCGTACAGAGTGCGTCTGTCAAGTTCAAATGCCAAGTCGGTCTCATTGACAATGCCTCCACGACCCAAATTTAAAAGAAGGGCATCATCTTTCATATAGGGCAGGTTGTTTTCATTAATGAGGTTATAGGTATCGTCATTCAGCGGAGCATGGATGGAAATAATGTCACAGTCTTTGAGGATAAATTCTAGGCTTAGATGCGGGTAGGCATGGTTAAGATTTTTTCCACTGGTAGAATGATAATAGACTTCTGCACCAAAAGCAGTCGCCACTTTGGCAACCTCTTGTCCTATGGTTCCAAATCCTATGATCCCCCATTTTTTGCCTGATATTTCGTAAAATGGATGGCTGATATCAGTAAAAAGTCCTGAATTGGTCCATGACATATCTTTCACTGTTGCATCATAGTAGGCCATTTTTTCAAGTAGATACAGTGCCATAGAAAAGGTGTGTTGTACTACTGACTTGGTGGAGTATCCTGAAACATTCTTAACTTCAATGTTTTGGAACCTTGCTGCATCGAGATCTACATTGTTCATGCCTGTAGCTGCAATACAAATGAGTTTTAGTTTGGGTGTTTGAGCCATTAAATTAGCGTTAATGATAACTTTATTGGTGATAATGATATCTGCAATTTGTATACGTTCAAGTGTTTCCTCAGTAGAGGTTGTCTGATAGGTAATGACGTCTCCAAAGGTATCCAAGATACTAAGGTCTAAGTCACTGCCAAGTGTCTTGGCATCAAGTATGACAATTTTCATAGGGGGTTCCTTTATTGTAGTAGGAGCTTTGTATCTTCATCGATATCATCATGTAAAACAGAACGGACATGCACCGGTTTCCCATTGTTATCTACGGCAACAAATTTGAATTCGGCTGAAGTGACTTCATACGCCTTGTTCGTATTAAGGTCTTGTACTTCAACAGAGACATAGATCGTGATAGAAGAAGTCCCTATGGCAGTAATTTCAGTATAGATCGTGAAAATATCACCGTTATGGATGGGTTTGAGAAAGTTTATCCTTGAAACGGTTACGGTCACGGCTGAAGATTTAATAATGTCATCCACCGCGATACTGGCTGCTTTATCCATTTTGGACATGACCCAGCCGCCAAAAGCAGTGCCTCCCGGGTTGAGGTCTGTAGGGTAGGTTCTTCCTTTAAGTGAAAGTTTTCTCATTATGTTCTCCTTAGTGGGTATTGTTTTCATCTTCGCAAGAAGGTGTCTCTATAATGGTAAGAGCACAGCCATCATCTGACCCTCCGGCACTTAAAAAATCAGAAGACAACTCTAGGGTATCGCTTGATGTAGTTGCTTCTGCATCTATAGGCTCCGTAGCGATAGTTTGCGTTTGCGTTTCAAAATATGCGATGATCTTTTTGTCTCCGCTTAGAAGTGTTATGTTTGACTTTTCTTTTATGATCAGGGCAGGGATGCTTGCGATATCCACAAACTTTAAAAAGCTTCTGGCACTGGCTTCTTTGACAGATATGGATGTGTAATCTATGCTGTGTTCTGCAAAATATGCTTTGACTTTTTTACAATGGGAACATGTTTCAGACTGTATGAGGTAGTTGCCTTCCTGTGTTGCAAAAGCTTGATTCTTGGTGATGCTGAGTGTATTTAATCCCAGAAAGATAGCCATAACAGAGGCAAGTACAATGGTAAAACTTTTTACTTGGCTAAACAGTGCAATGATCAGTAAAGAAGAGAAAATACTTAAACAAAATATACAAGGTTCAGGGTTTACAATGAATTGGTAGGAAAGCAGTGTGGCTTCAAAGGCTATAGCAGAGAAAAGCCCCATAAAGAAGAGGGTTTCAAAAAATTTGTTTTTTAATGAAAGATATCCTAAAAGTATAAGTACAAATAGACCTGCAAGACCGAAGTAATTGAGATAAAGGGGATCGAATTGTAAAAGTTCTCCTGCAAGTTTACATCCTACTTCTCCACAAAGAGAAGTATTTTGCAGCTTGAGGTATGTTTCTGTTACTATATATCCAAGCAGTAAAAAGGGTAAAAAGACTCTAGAAAAAAAACGCACCATAGGCTCCTTGTTATTTATCTTTGATCTGTTCTACAATTTGTGTAGCGCGTATTTTTGCAGCCTCTACATCATCAAGCACAAGACTTACAGCCATACGACGACCTACATGAGATTCCGGTTTTCCAAAGACTCTCACAAAGCTGTCTTTTGAAAAAGCGGAGTCAGGCACTTCAAGTACTGGGTTATGACTTTCATTTTTAGCTTTGTATGCACCACAGGCACCAGCACCATAAGTCGTGTAGTCAAGTGGCAGACCAAGTACCGCCCTTACATGTAAAGCAAATTGGCTTTGGCTTTGTGTAATGAGTGTGACCATGCCTGTGTCATGTGGACGAGGGCTGAGTTCTGAGAAGTAGACTTCTTCATCTTTTACAAAGAATTCTACACCGAAGATACCGCGACCTCCAAGACCATCTGTCACTGCTTTAGCGATGTCTTTTGCTTTTTGCAGTGTAGCATCACTCATTTGCATAGGCTGCCAAGAGAGGATGAAGTCTCCGTTTTTTTGGACATGCCCGATGGCATCACAGAAAGTTGTACCTGTTTCGTTACGTACTGTAAGCAGTGTGATCTCATAGTCAAATGGCACAAACTCTTCTACGATAAGTTCAGAGGCATCACCACGAGCTTCTTTTGCTATCTCCCATGACTTTTCTATGTCATCAGCAGTCTTTGCGATACTTTGTCCATGACCGGAACTTGACATCACAGGTTTGATGACACAAGGAAAGCCCATACGTTCAGCAGCAGCTTTTAGTCCATCTAATGTTGTAACAAACTCAAATCCTGATGTTTTAAGTCCCAATGTCTCTGCGGCAAAGACACGAATGTTCTTACGGTTCATGGTTTTGTTCACAGCCTCTGCATTTGGTATGACATGAAAACCTCTTTTTTCAGC
>JAUVCL010000166.1 GCA_030595845.1 Campylobacterota bacterium | reverse complement strand
TACAGTAGATATAATTCTGACTCGAAAATCACCATGCAAACGCAAAGATTTTCAACAACCAAGGGTCGGTAGCTCAGTTGGTTAGAGCACTCGGCTCATAACCGAGTGGTCCGGAGTTCGAGTCTCCGCCGACCCACCACTTATAGCCCCCATATACAGGGTATTTCATCTAACTAATTTTCAACTCTGCAAAAACTCTGCCAATTTTTGACAAATCAGGCTTTATTTTACCTGTGTAATGTTCACGATTTACACCATCTTCGAGATGACCTAATTGGTCTACTATCCAATCTAGTGGCATACCGTACTGCTTGAGTAGGGTATTACAGGATTTTATTAATGTGTGTGTTGTGCCTACTTTGATGTCATATTAGATACAAAGATTTTTAAGTTGCTGATTTCATGATCGCTGAAGGCATATATTAAAGTTAGACATCTTATTGCACTGAAAAAGAATTTTCTGCCTTAGGTTATTAAACTTTTACCATCTTTCTTCTCATATAAGCTATTTTACTTTGAAGTGGTAAATTTTTAGGACAGTAATCTTCGCAGGCAAGCAGGCTCATGCATCCGAATATCCCTTCATCATCACCTATCAGTTCATAAAAATCCTCATCGGTTCTACTGTCATGAGGGTCTATGGAGAATCTTGCGACTCTGTTGAGTCCAACTGCACCCACAAAATCTTCTCTCATGATCGCGGTAGAACAGCCTGCTACACACAATCCGCACTCTATACATCTATCAAGTTCAAAGATTTCGTCTGCAACCTCTGGTTCTATTCTTTTCTCGAATTTAGATATATCGTACTCTTCATTGGTTACAATCCAACTATTGACTCTCATACTCATGTTTTTCATCCATGAACCGGTGTCAACCGACAGGTCTTTAATAAGTTTAAATGTTGGTAGAGGCAAAAGCTCTATCCTAGCATCTTTAAATTCACTGGTAAGCGTTTTACATGCCAATTTTGGTTTTCCATTGATAATCATTCCGCAGGCACCACAGATTCCGGCACGACATACAAAATCTGAAGTTAAATCATGATCGAGGGTTGCTTTGATCTTACTCAAAGCAATATAGAGTGTCATACCAGGAGTTTCTTCTAGTTTATAATCAACAAAAGTTGGTTTTGAGTTTTCATCAGATGGATTATATTTTAATGTTGTTATCGTTATCTCTCTACTCATTTTCATCTCCTAATCGCTGATTAATACTTTTATACTCTGATTGAAGTTCGTAAGGCATTAATTTATTTTGAAGTTCATATCTGTCCCCGACATGGGCTTGCGTTATTTTATCTATCTCATCTTGTCTTTTTTGACTTAATGGATTTTCTATGATTAAGCCTTTTTTACCATATCCTCTAAAGCCAGGGGCTATTTCCATCTTCATGATATCAAGCTCTTCATAGGCCAAAGTCGGCTCCCAATCATCTTCGTTCGCCCAGTAACTCAGTGTTCTGTTGAGCCAGTTTTCATCATCTCTTTTGAGATAATCTTCTCTATAGTGTGCACCTCTGCTTTCTGTTCTGTCTCTTGCCCCTTTGGCAACACATAGGGCTACTTTAAGCATCATAGGTACTTTATAGGCCTCTTCAAGTTCCTGATTTAGAAGTCTGTGTTTATTGGTGATATTGATATTTTTGGTCTTTTTGAGCAGTGCTTTTAACTCTTTTACCGCTTCTTCCAAATCTTTACCATTTCTAAAAATACCTACTTTATTCTGCATAATATGTCGCATCTCGTCTTTGATATCATAGATACTCTCATTACCATCCAATGCCAAAAGCTCATCAAGATAGTTGTCTTGTTCAGTTAACGCTTCTTGAACCATTTTTGTATCAATGTTAATGTCAGTTTCTTTACAATAATCAGCAAAATAATTACCCACGATCATACCCGAAACAACTGTTTCACTGACAGAGTTTCCCCCTAATCTGTTAAATCCGTGCATATCCCAACATGCTGATTCTCCTGCAGAGAACAATCCTTTAAGCGTGATACTCTGGCCTTGTGGTGTGGTTCTGATACCTCCCATGGAATAGTGTTGCATTGGTAGAACAGGCATCCAACCTTTTTCACCTTCATCTGCGGGGTCAATGTCGTTAAATGTTTTACTGATATCTTGTACATCACGTAGATTTTTTTCTATATGTTTCCGACCTAAAATAGAAATATCAAGCCATAAGTGGTCTCCATAAGGGGACTTCACGCCTTTGCCTTTGTTGATATGTTCGAGCATTCTTCGACTTACAACATCTCTACTTGCCAAATCTTGCTTTTCTGGCTCATAATCAGGCATAAATCTATAGCCATCTTTGTCCCTTAGTACGCCACCGTCTCCTCTACACCCTTCAGTGAGCAAAATTCCTGAAGGAACAATAGGTGTCGGGTGAAACTGAATTGCTTCCATATTGCCCAGATATGCGCCTGCATCTAAAGCAATGGCATGTCCTGTCCCTTTACAGATAGTAGCATTGGTTGACTGTTTATAGATCCGCCCATACCCACCTGTTGCGATCATGGTGCCTTTTGCTACATATGCAGTGAGTTCACCATTTTTTAGATCCCGTACAATGGCTCCAAAACATTGACCATCTTTAGTGATAAGAGAGATAGCTTCTTTTTTGTCTTCTATGACTACGCCTCGTTTCATAGCCTCATTGGTCACAGCATAGAGCATTGTGTGACCTGTCGCATCTGCTGTATAGCAGGTTCTCCATTTCTTTGTACCACCAAAGTCTCTTGCGGTAATGAGACCATGTGCCTCATCTTTTTCAGTGATGGTTGTCTTTTCAGCATTAATGACAGTCTCTTTATCCCCTTTTTTGACACGACTCCATGGTACACCCCAGGCAGCCAGTTCACGGATCGCTTTGGGCGCAGTGTTGACGAACATTCTTGCTACTTCTTGGTCACAACCCCAGTCACTCCCTTTAACCGTATCAGAAAAGTGAACATCTTCATTGTCACCTTCTCCCATGATACTGTTTCCCAGACTCGCCTGCATGCCTCCTTGGGCAGCAGCAGAGTGTGAACGTTTTACAGGAACAAGACTAAGAACAATAGTATTCAACCCCTTGTCTGTAGTTGAAATTGCCGAACGTAAACCTGCTAATCCTCCACCAATGATCAAAGCGTCAGTATACTTAATTTGCATGATTTACCTCCGTAGTGTGCATATATTTTTCTCCATAATTTTCCTGATGATCATAACCGATCTTCATATAAGCCATCAGTGTCATAACCCCAAGTGTTAACATCACTACCGTTAAAATTATTTTCGCTTTTTTTAACTTTTTTCGACTTACTTTGGAATCTTCACCTTCAAACCATCCCCACTTTACACTTAACCTGTATAACCCTATGGATCCATGAAATTCTACAGCTATTAATAATACAATATAAAGAGGCCACATTAGATCACTAAAAACTCTGTCAGATGAAGCGTATGGTCCAATGTTCCCTGGGTTTGTCAACATGGTATAAAGATGGATGGACCCTAAAAAGAATAATGCAAACCCTGTGACAACTTGAATGATCCAAAGTTTTGTATCTCCATGATTCATCAAGTCTGAATTGGTTTTTAAGCGAAGGTACTGTCTATAAGATATGGGAAATTTTCTCATGGCTAAAAAGGCATGGAAAATAAAAACAACAAAGACAATGGAAATAGCAATGAATACAGGAACCGGACTACCGCCTTCAAAGATAAAGTTAAGCTCAAATGCCTTAGTCACACTCAGCATAAAATCTTTACTAATCAGTATGGTAGAGACAAAAAGCATATGGAAAATCATAAAAATAGCTAAAAACAACCCTGTTGCACTTTGTAGAAAATCCAGTCTTGCAGGTATCCTACTTTTTTTCTTTTGGGTTGTTTCACCTAAGAGACTCTCTACCACATTTTCTTGAGACATAGCCTGATCCTTTTAAATTAATATTTATATGGGTTTGTTGTAGTGAACTATATAAAGGAAGCTAAATGCTTCCAAATACTATTGAGGAAGAAGCGCTACTTTCTGCTGAAGAAGATCATTTAATTCCTTTATAATAACAGACGCTTCTCTCTCACCGTCAATAACGTTAAGAAGATTATCATGGTTATAGAACGCTTCTATTTCTGCTATGGTATCTTGGTAGATCTTCATCTCAGTATTAAAGAGGTTATCTGCTTGATCATGACCTAAAACACGTTCTCTTGCTACGGCTTCACTCACTCTTATTTCAATCACAGCGTTGAGTTCAATGCCATCAATATT
>JAUVCL010000102.1 GCA_030595845.1 Campylobacterota bacterium | reverse complement strand
AGATACGGACATGGCGCGTAACTCTGAAGAGGCTAAAGATGCTATTTTAAAAGCATTTGCCTGGGTTGGCATGGCATGTGATGGTGATGTGGTATATCAGTCTAAACGTTTTGATCTGTATAAAAAATACATTGACCAGCTTTTGGAAGAGGGTAAAGCATATAAGTGTTACATGAGTAAAGAGGAGCTTGCTGCCTTACGTGAAGAGCAAATGGCAAAGAAAGAACGTACACGTTATGATGGACGTTACCGTAATTTTACGGGGACAGTACCACAAGGTGTTGATCCAGTTATCCGTATCAAAGCACCACAAGAGGGGATGATTACTTTTGAGGATGGTGTTAAGGGGACTATTAACATAGCAGCAACAGAAGTAGATGACTTTGTTATCGCAAGAGCAGATGGCGCACCAACGTATAACTTTGTAGTTGCTATCGATGATGCTTTGATGGGACTTACTGATGTAATACGTGGAGATGACCACCTCTATAATACACCAAAACAGATAGTAGTATATAAAGCACTTGGCTTTAACCTTCCAAACTTCAACCATGTTGCTATGATCAACAATGAACAGGGTAAAAAACTCTCTAAAAGAGATGGGGCGACAGATGTTATGGACTATAAGACTATGGGTTACCTGCCAGAAGCATTGCTCAACTTTTTGGTACGTCTTGGTTGGAGCCATGGAGATCAAGAGATCTTTAGTATCGAAGAAATGATAGCACTTTTTGAACCTAAAAACATCAATAAATCATCATCAAACTATAACCTGGATAAATTGTTATGGCTGAATGCTCACTACATTAAAAATACGCCAAATGATGAACTTGCCATACTACTTAAAGGGTATGGTGTAGATATTCATGGGCATGATAAGCTGGAGTTGCTTCTTGATGCGACAAAAGAGAGAGGGAAGACACTGGTAGAGTTGGCAGATCAGATTAATCTTATCCTTGCAACACCAAGTGCGTATGATGAAAAGTCATCCAAAAAAGCATTTAAAGGTGAGGCAAAAACAATTCTAGCAGATTTTGCCGTGATGTTGCAAAACTGGGAGGGAACCTTACATTTACCATGTGATTATCATGCGGTAATGGATAAACTTGTAGAGACTAAAGAGATAGGTTTTGGAAAGATAGGTATGCCACTTCGTGTCAGTCTCCTTGGAAGTATGACTGGTTCAGGACTTGATGAGATCATGGCTATCTTGGGTGTAGATGAAACTGTCTTGCGTATAGAGAAAGCGATTGCTACGATAGCGTAGGGTGTTGTGCGGACACAACACCCTACGAATTTAAAAACAACTTCAAAGACTTCTTCGCCTTATCATCCATCTCATAATATATATGGTCTAAATACCAGGTAAGTTGTTTAGGGCTAATGCCTCTTTTCTTTGCTTCTCTTTTTAAAATATATTGAGGTATTTTTACTTTTGTATGTGAAAATAGGCGAGCAATTTTTTGAACCTCTTTGCTGTGTTTATTGTAACAGAGTCTTGCAAACACAAAGGGTAAGCCGGTTTTCTCATACCAAGCTTCCGCTAAGTCAATTCCCTCTCCACCGTCGAGATAGTGTTTGAGTGCAGCGTCCCCTATGAGAACCTTGCCTTGTAAGTCCAAGACTTTTGCAAGCTGATTTGAGGTGGCAGAGGCAGGGTCACTTTCATTCTCCCCCTCTAAGAGTAAAACACTATAGACTTTTTTATGTGCGATGATGCCTAGATTTGTGCAGTGGCATTTTTTTGATTCAACCGAAGAGATGAATGCAGCGTTCACAGACCGTCTTTTAAGGGCTTTGTTGATAGCAGAGGGAACAGCATGTTTGTACCCAAAAGACATCTTGGTTGCATTATGGGAAATGTAGTGCTTTATAAAGACTTGAAAGGGAAGAAGGTTGAGATATGAGATAGAACCAAATAACATACCCACCCTTTTTAAGCATGATTATACCAAACAAGATTTATAATCGCGTTAACTATTAATAGAACGTTTTTCGAGCTAAGCCCGATAAAACTACGCTAACACTGAGTTCTTTTCAGCAAAGAGCTCATGTGACTAGTCACATTTGGAAGAGGAGTTTTTTTCATGATAAAAGTAGAATTTTTAGGTCCTATAGGTAAAGCACCTATGGAGATGGAAGCAAAGACGTTGGCAGATGTATCTGCAAAGTTAAAAGAAGATAAGACGTTGACAGAGTGGTTAGACAAATGTGCTGTAGCGCTAAATGACACTATGGTCAATGATCTAACAACTGCGCTTAAAGATGGGGATAGGGTTTCTATCTTGCCTCCTGTGTGTGGTGGTTAGGCAGTGGAGCTTTATAATGGTCCACTAGATACAAAAGAGATATTTGGCAGATGGCTGGATGAACAGGCAAAGTCAAACTATGGTGCGTATATCCCTTTTGTAGGAACTATACGTGCAGAAGATGACATCGAGGCGCTTAGTTTTGACATCTATGAACCGGTATTACAAAAATGGTTTGATGGGTGGCAGGAAAAAGCCAGAGCATTGGGTGCAGTGGTGAAAATGGCACATGCCATTGGTGATGTGCCCGTGCATACCTCTTCGTATGTTTCAGCGGTATTTTCACCTAAACGTCGTGTTGCCTTGGAACTCATAGATGCGTTTGTAGAAGACTTCAAAGCGAATGCACCTATATGGAAATATGATGTGAAAAATGGTGAACGCATTTATGCGGCAGATAGAAGCACCCCCATGAATGGGTCAGGATTACTTGCATAACCTGATGTAGGGTATGATTACTAGCACACCGATAATTATATATAGAACAAACATTAAAGGTGCGTTAGCAAACGCACCCTACGCTAAAAGGAACTTTTTAAATGATACATTTTAATGAATCAATAGAGATGATAAACAATCTTGAAATAAACAGTTATAAAACAAAAAAACTTTATTTGGTTGATGCCCTAGGGTATGTACTGGCTGAAGATGTGGTTGCAGATCATAACTCTCCTGAGTATCCGACCTCTGCGATGGATGGGTATGCCATTATTCATGAAGATATGACATTGGGTACATTGAAAGTTGGAAGCATTAACCCTGCTGGATCTGCTTTGAAACAAGAGGTTATAGGCGGTACATGTATTAAAACATTTACAGGCTCACTCATGCCTCATGGTGCGGATACTCTTATCCCCATAGAGAATGTAGAGGTATCTGGAGATGAGATCATCATTAAAGAAGAGGTACCACAAGGGTTTTCTGTACGTGAAGTAGGGGAAAACTATGCGAAGGGACAATTACTTATACCAAAAGGTACAAAGATAGACTTCCCTCAAATAGGTGTGATGGCATCTTTGAATATTGCAAATGTTCTTGTCTATGAAAAGCCAACTGTTGCCATACTCTCTACGGGATCTGAACTTTTAGAATTAGGACAAGAGCAAACAAATGACTCTCAAATACGTTCTTCAAATAACTATATCTTAGAAGCCATTGTGCAAAAATATGATGGTATCCCTATGCAACTTGGGTGCATCAAAGATGACAAAGAGAATATTACCAAAGAAGTAAGTGCTGCCTTGGATAAAAGTGATATTGTGGTCACAACCGGTGGGGTGAGCGTAGGTGACTTTGATTTTGTAAAAGATGTCATCGTAGAGCTTGGCTGTGATGTAGTGTTTAAAGGTGTGCGTGTGAAACCAGGACAGTACATTATGGTAGCACGCAAAGATGATAAGTTCATCATAGGACTTCCAGGATTTGCGTACTCGTCTACAGTTACGGCATTGCTTTATCTTGTGCCGCTTATAGAAAAGTTGCAATACGGAAAATCTTCGTTACAGAAAGTAAAAGCAACACTCAAAGAACCTTTTATCAAACGTGCTAAAAAAGCGGAGTTTACAGCATGTAATGCTTCTCTCTTACACGGAGAGTATTATGTTGACTTCAACGGTAAAAAGGTTGGTTCCTCTGCGATACTTACCAACATGCTTGGCAATGTTGCATTACTTGAGACTTCAGAAGATGATACGTCTAAAGCCGTTGGTGATGAGGTAAACATTTTACTTTTTGGCTAATATGTAGGGGTGAACCCCTGTGTTCACCCTATGAGCTAGTCAAACACAGGGGTTTGCCCCTACAGTGCCAAGATAGATTCTCTTGCTTTGAGGAACATCGCAAATTCTGCAGCTGTGGTACATCCCATTTTGATCGCGTAACTTAATAATTCTTTATTTTTCGAGTAAACCATTTTATTTCCTTTTGTTTTTAAATATGTCAAATTGTATATAAATAATATATTATTATATAAAAATATGTCAAATTGTCATACTTTTAAGAAAAATAGACTATAATTACTTATATATATGACATCCGAGAAATCATTTAGTGATTTCCTGGATAATGCTTTAGCAAAAAAAAAGGGGTCAAAATGTTAATTTTAGGTGATATTATAGAAAAACTGAAAGATGTACTCTCAGAAAGCAGGATAGGCAAAAAAGTGTTTGATAAAGATGTTGCCACTGCATTGAACATTCCTCAAGCAACATTTGCCACGATGAAAAAAAGAAACTCCATTCCTTATGAAGAGATCTTGGAGTTTTGCGCACTGAAGAAAATCTCTGTGAATTGGCTCTTTTTTGATCAGGCTGTTGATATGTTAAAAGAAGAAACAGAGAAATTTTTTCAGGTACGCTATTTTACTGATATCCGTGCAAGTGCAGGAGGGGGTGCTTATGGTTTTGATGAAGATTTTGAAACCATCACCCTGGATGAAAAGATCATGCATAATATGGTAGGGTTGGGCAACACAGAGCTTGAAGCCATTCATGTAGATGGAGAATCCATGGAGCCAACACTTCAAGATGGCAGTATTGTTTTTGTAGATAGAACACAAACCAATATTAATAAAAATGGTATCTTCATTGCCTCAACAGCAGGAGGGTTATTTATTAAACGGATTCATCAGCGTGTAGATGGCATGATAGAACTTATATCTGACAACAATATCTATCCACCGCAGGCAATAAATCCTGATGACGTGACTATCATTGGGAAAGTAGTAGGTAATATAGAGAGCTTGTAGGGTAAGGTGTTGAGAGGACACAAGCATTAAAATGCAGTGCAAGTGAGGCACTAAATACCGAATCGTACAACACCCTACAGATTATTTGCACAAGCCACACATCTCACACTTTCGGGACGGACACTCATCCGTCCAAACCCAATATCTTCATCACACTCTATACAAATACCAAACATAGGTTTATCAATACGTTGCAGGGCATTGTTTAGTCGGGTAAGTCTTACTCTTGCTTCGTCCAGTACTTTGTTGGCAACATCTTGTTCTCCCATTGCTTCGAGTCTTGTGAGTCTACCTAGAGAACAGTCTGGAGCTATTGGTTTTGTTTTTTCTTCGAGGGAAAGTATTTGATCTTTGAGCGTAGTTATATCTGTTTGAATAGTTTCTTCTAGTGTTATTTTCTCTTTTTTTGTAAGACTCGGCATTTAGTGCCTCCCTGTAGTGAGCTTTAGCTCTTCTCATTGTGTATTACTTTATGGTATATTGGATTTATTATACACGAAACTTCGGAAGTGGAGACTTTAGTCCCACCTCATAAGTATGATCTTGTATAACTTGGTAGTCATTTTAGGTGGGACCAAAGTCGCCACTTCCCATTAAAGGAAATAGAACTTTGAAATATATATTAGTACTTTATTTTTTTACCATATGTATGTTTGCAGAACACAATCATACTAACGCACTTATAAAAGAAGATTCTCCTTACTTACAGCAACATGCACATAATCCTGTGAATTGGTATCCTTGGGGAAAAGAGGCATTTGAAAAAGCAAAAAAAGAGAATAAGCTCATTTTCCTTTCTGTAGGATACAGTACCTGTCACTGGTGTCATGTGATGGAAGAAGAGAGTTTTACCGATACTAACATCGCCCAGTTACTCAATCAAGATTTTATTTCTATAAAAGTAGATAGATAAAAAATATCAGAAACTCTATATGCAAATGAAGGGTAAAAGAGGTGGGTGGCCTTTGAGTGTTTTTATGTCTTCCAAACAAGAAGTCTTTCATTTGACTACCTATATACCTAAAGATATTGGTTATGGTGTAGATGGAATGGTGGAGTTACTTCCCTCTTTTGTCGCACTTCAAAAGGATAGTAAATCATTTAGAGATGTGATAAATAGCTATAAAATTACCCATAAGAAAATGGCACTTAAAAAAGAACCTGGTATGGGTTTTGTGAGTAAAACAGTAGAAAACATAGCAAAAGAATATGACAGTACCAATGGTGGATTTGCTACACGTCCTAAATTTCCTGAAGCATCCAAGTTGGCACTCTTATTGGATAGTTACATCTTGACAGCCAATAAAAAAGCCTTAGAGATGGCAGAATTTACACTTAAAAGCATGGCCGAAGGTGGTATATATGACCAAATAGGAGGAGGTTTTTTTAGATATAGCACTGATTATGCATGGCATACACCTCATTTTGAGAAGATGCTCTATACCAATGCCGAGTTGATACCCGTCTATGTAAAGCTTTATGAAATGACACATAATCCACTTTATAAAAAAATAGTAGATGAGAGCATCGTGCAGATTGAAAAAGTTTTTATGCAAGAAAATGTTTACTTCTCCGCAACAGATGCCGACTCCGACGGTGAAGAGGGCGGGTATTTTATTTATGAGTATGGAGAGATAAAAAGTGCTTTAAAGGATAAAGGATGGAAAGCTAAAGAGATAGAGGAAACCTTAGCTTACTTAGGCATAGAAGAAGACGGTAATGTGGATGGGGACTCCTCTTTATCACGCATTACAAGTGACAAGGTACCTTCCAAAATGGGGCAGTTAAAATCTTATTTAAAAAGTGTGAGTGACCAACGTAGTTTCCCTTTTATAGATAAGAAGATCAATACCGCATGGAATGCTATGATGATCAAGGCTTTGTTCGTGGCATCACGTATGGATGCTAAGTATTTGTCATTAGCAGTAGAAAGGTTGGATGCACTACTGAAAATGATGCGAAAAAATAAAATTTTGTATCATCAGGCACTCCAT
>JAUVCL010000141.1 GCA_030595845.1 Campylobacterota bacterium | reverse complement strand
TCTTTATGCCATTTTTAGACAAGATAGGTGAATTGGTTGGGACACCTTATGATTTTGATGCAGCAAACTCTGCTTCATACCGTGTCATAGCTGACCATTTACGTTCGTGTTCATTTTTGCTTGCACAAGGTGTGAACTTTGCTAATGATGGTCGAGGATATGTACTTAAGAGAATCATGAGAAGAGCTATTCGTCATGGATATAAACTTGGACTTAGAGAACCATTTATGTTTAAACTCGTAGATATTCTTGTTGATGTTATGGGTGATCAATATGATTATCTTATCAATAATTCAGCAAAGATTAAAAATTCAATGAAGATGGAAGAAGAGAAATTTCTTAGTACAATTGAAGCCGGGATTAAATTGTTTTACGAAGAAATAAAAGAGATTTTCTTAACTAAATTGAATGAGTTAGGTAAAACATCTGATAATGAATTTAGTCCTAAAGCTTTCGAAACATCGCAAACTAATATATTAATGAAACAATATTTAAAAGATAATGTAGATTTTCTTTCTGAAACAAGTTTTAGTGGTGAGGTTGCATTTAAGCTTCATGCTACATATGGTTTTCCTGTTGATCTTACGGAAGATATGTTACGTGAATATGGTATCAAGTTGGATATGAATGGATTTAATAAATGTATGGATGCAGATAAAGCACAGTCTAAAGCCAACTGGAAAGGTACAGGTGATGCAGCTACTACAGGAGACTTTAAAGCACTTAAAGAGAAGTTTGATGTTAATACATTCGTAGGGTACGAAAAAACCTCTACTAAATCAAAAGTACTTGCACTTCTTGATGAAGAGTTTAAAGAGACGAATGCCATTAATGGTAAAGGTTGGGTACTACTTGATAAAACACCATTTTATGCAGAGTCAGGTGGTCAAGTAGGTGATACAGGTGAATTAATCACTAATACTGACTTACCATTAATAATTAGAGTACTTGATACTAAGAAATTTTTAGACATGAACTTGTCTGAAATAGAAGGGAAACTTTCTGTCGATGATGAAGTAAAAGCGATAGTTGACCAAAGCCGTACTGAGATAGAAAAACATCACTCTGCAACGCACTTGCTTCACTCTGCATTAAGAGACATTTTAGGTGACCATATCTCTCAAGCAGGTTCACTAAATGATGATAAACGTTTACGTTTTGACTTCTCTCACCCTCAGGCAATGACCACTGATGAAGTAGTCAAAGTAGAAGCATGGGTGAATGACAAAATTTCTCGTGATATCGAAATGAAAAAAAGTACTATGAGTATTGATGAGGCAAAAAACTCCGGAGCTATAGCACTTTTTGGTGAAAAGTATGGTGATGAGGTACGTGTTGTGAGTATGGGTGATGCCTCTACTGAACTTTGTGGAGGAACACACGTAGCAAACGTTGCTCAAATTGGGATGTTTATGATCACAAAAGAGTCGGGTGTATCTGCAGGGGTGAGACGTATAGAAGCTGTATGTGGTAATGCGGCTATTGATGAGATTAATACCTTAAGAAATCAAATAAAAGCGATTAAAATAGAATTAAAAACAGATAAGCCACTAACAGCAATAGTTAAATTAAAAGACCAGATGATAAAATTTAGACAAGAGCTTAAAAATGCTTTTAATGCAAATAAAAAAGAGTTGACAGCAGTTGACGTGAATGGTGTCAATGTCATTGTAGAAGAAGTTGACAACGGGGACATTAAAGCTATGATCGATGAAATGAAGAATAAATATGACAATATCGCTATCATGCTCTTTATGAAAAAAGGCGACAAAGTCATGCTTGCCGCAGGGTCTAAAAATACGCCTATCAAAGCAGGGGACTGGATAAAGTCTATTGCACCGATCGTTGGTGGCGGTGGTGGTGGTCGTCCTGACTTTGCACAGGCAGGCGGAAAAGATGCAAGCAAGATCACAACTGCGTTAGAAGAATCAAAAGTGTATCTAAGTGAAATCCTTGAAGGAGGAAATTAACATGACAGAACTCTTTACTAACTATGGACATTTCATCGTCTTTTTGCATGTGCTTTCTGCCTTTATTTGGGTAGGTGGTATGATTGCTATTCGTATAGCAGTTCATCCTGTCATTGGGCGAGGTGGCGTGACGGCAGAGCAGATGTTAAAAAGTGACATTATGTCTCTTATGTTAGAACCTAAACAGAGATTGGGTATCACTTTGCAGGTTACGGGTAGACTTTTTAATCTTGTCATGCTTTTTATAGTGATTTCATTTGCTACAGGTTTGATCATGGCGATAGCTACAGGAGGACACCATGGTGATCTTAAATCACTGTTTCTTTCCAAAGAGATCATTTGGACGATCATGGCAGTCAATTACACTTATATGTATATCAAACGTGGAAAAGCATGGAAATTATTTTCTAGCGGTGATGTGTCAGGGGCTAAAGCACAAATGGCTTGGATCCCTCATTTACTTTTACCACTCAATATTGTGTTAGGACTTGTGGAACTTTGGATGGGCGTTTCATTAAGAGGTATGTAGGGTGTTGTGTCCCCACAACACCCTACAGGATATATTATGATACATCTTGCATCTAATTCACCATCAAGGGCTTTACTTCTTAATAACTTTGGCATTGATTTTATACAAAAATCACCGGACTATAATGAAGAAGAGATCAGCACTACCGTAGCAAAGGATTTTGTTTACACGGCGAGTAAAGGGAAGTTGGATGCAGCTATTCGTGAATTTGGACTGGAAATACCACTTCTTTGTGCAGATACTGTCATCGCATCTGCTGACGGAACGATCTTACGTAAGGCCAAAGATGTGGAAGATGCAAGACGTATTTTAAACATACAGAGTGGCTCTACCATCTCCATTATTTCATCGCTTCATTACAAGTCAAAAACACTTGCTTTCTCAGATATATCAGCCACACATTATCACTTTTCAAAGTTTGAAGAAGAAGATCTGGAAGCATACTTGCAGAGTGGCTTATGGCAAGGAAAAGCAGGTGGATGTATGGTTGAAGGTTTTTGTAAAAAGTATATCATATCTGTAGATGGATTTGAGAGTACAGCAATGGGTTTGCAAGTAGAGTGTCTGTTACCATGGATAAAGGGTTAAGTGATGTATAAAAATGAATTAAAAGCACTCAAAAAGGCAGGACGTTTTAGAGAGCGTAAGGTATTTGATGTCAGGCTGGATGATCTGGCATCTAATGATTATTTGGGTTTATCTACAAATAAAAAGCAGTTCAAAAAAGCTGTCAAACTGATAAATGAGTACACTGTACAAAGTTCTAAAGCCTCGATGTTGGTCAATGGCTATCATCCCATTCATCGCATTTTTGAACTTGAAATGGCAGAACAAAACGGTTTTGAAGAGGGCCTTGTGGTAGGTTCAGGTTTTTTAGCAAATATGGCACTCATAGAATCACTGGTGCGTAAAGGTGACATGCTTTTTATGGATGAAGAGTATCATGCCTCAGGCGTGATGGCTTCACAACTTCTAGGCGACAGGGTAGTCACTTTTACGCATAATGATGTCGATGATCTTAAATCCAAGTTAGCGAAGTATCCCGCTAAAAGACAGATTATTGCAGTAGAAGGGGTTTATTCTATGGGTGGGGATCTTTGTAAAAAAGAGATCTTTGATCTTGCAGATAAGACAAAAGCCTTAATGATCGTAGATGAAGCACACTCTGCAGGTGTACTTGGTTTAAAACTATTGGGAATCTTTGAATACTATGGTATCAAGATCAATGAACGTCATATTAAGATGGGTACCTTGGGTAAAGCTTATGGCTCTTATGGTGCTTATATTTTAGCCTCTAAAACGGTTGTATCTTTTTTAGTCAACAGGGCAAAACCGATCATCTACTCTACCGCACCTTCTGTTTTTGATACGGCTTTGGCACTGGTAAATATAAAATATATTCGTAAAAATGATTCTAAATTAAATAGAGAGATATTAGAACGTCAAATGGCTGTTCGCAAGCAGTTGGATATCATTTGTCATAGTCTTATAGTACCTATAGAAATGCCAGACAATGAGCACACGCAGTATATGCAAAAAGGTTTGATGTCTCAAGGATATTTGGTAGGGGCTATACGTCAACCTACCGTTAAAAAACCTATTATGAGGGTCATATTGAATTTAAGTGTAAGTACGAAGAAAATACGGCATGTATTGGCACTCATTAGCCATAACAAGGTACAATAGGGTTTTAAAAATGTATATAAAGGGTTTGTGTGTTCAATAGTCTAGTCAAAGGTTCCATCATTTTAGCCATGCTGTTTGGTGTAGCATTGACCGCGGCTTTTATCTACGCGTATGAAGAGATCTCTTTAGATGCAGATAAACTGATCAATTATAAGCCTGAAACCTCTTCTATCATTTATGATAGAGAGGGTAACAAACTGGCGTATGTATTTAAAAAACAACACCGTCTTTATGCCCGTTATGACGAACTTCCAAGTTTCCTTGTTGAAGGACTTATCGCCATGGAAGATACCAAGTTCTTTGAGCATAATGGTGTGAATCCCGATGCCATCTTAAGAGCGATTGTTAAAGATATCCAGGCAGGTGCTTTTGTTGAAGGTGGAAGTACACTAACACAGCAACTCATCAAAAATAAAATTCTTTCTAATGAAAAGAAACTTGCACGTAAGATCAAAGAAGCTATTTTAGCCATCAAGATAGAACATGAGCTAAGTAAAGAAGATATCATTGAGCGTTATCTTAATGAAATATCGTACGGTAATAACTATTTTGGTGTGAAAACAGCAGCAAACGGATATTTTCATAAAGAGTTGAACGAGATCACACTTAAAGAGGCTGCAATTTTGGTAGGACTGCCTAATGCACCCAGCTTTTACAACCCGCTTAAACATTATAAAAGAGCTTTGGACCGTGCCAATAATGTACTCTACCGTATGAAAAGTATAGGGTGGATCACACAAAGTGATTACCTCAAAGCAGTAAAAGAGTCTCCTAAAGTCTATAAAACATCCTTAACACAAAACATTGCACCGGGCATTGTAGATGAAGTACTTAGACGCTTCAAGGGTAAACTTGGTGATATACGTACGGGTGGGTATGAAATTTATACTACCATCGATATGAAGCAGCAGGCCATTGCAAAAGAGGCTGTGGATTTTGCGTATAAGAAGGCACTTAAAAAATACAATGAAAAAGCAAAAACATCTACTTTGAGTACTGCATTTGTTGCAGTGGAGAGTGCTACGGGTGATATCTTGGCTATGGTAGGAACGACTGATTATAAAAAATCTAC
>JAUVCL010000004.1 GCA_030595845.1 Campylobacterota bacterium | reverse complement strand
AATAATGCAACAGATAATCTACAAACTCTTTTTCAGCACTATCGCCTGCTTCTATAGTCTTTGGTAAGACTATCATCTTATAAACTATATCATCTTGCTTAAATACATAGTAACCTACATAGTTATTGTAAACCCTGTTGAACAGTTCAGCTAGGCGATGTTCAAAAACTTTTGTTTTGATACCTTGATTCTTTAGAGCTTGAAAAATATCTTTTTCATTCTCTTTTAGAAATATAGTTTTATACATAAAGTAAAATCTTACTACTTATTTTTTAAAAAATCATATATTTTTGTTTGAAGTTTATCAACCATCTCTTTATAAGATTTAAATTCAAAATTACACTTGTCAAGATACTTTTGTATACGCTCAGATAAATGCTCACCCTCTTTAAACAATTCACTTAATATCGGCTCAACATAAGTATCAAAGTCAACTTCACGTATCTCTTTAAATTCTATAATGACTTTAAGTAGAGCTGTATAAAAAAGCTTTTTATTCTCATCGTTGTCTTCTTCAGTGATATCTAACCAGTTTGCATGCCCTACTAAGTATCTGTCAGGATGCGTTTCTTCTTTAAACTTGTTTTCTATCAGCTCATTTAATTTACTTAAAAAGTCAGATACGTCTTTAGACTTAAAGATTTCAGCTCCCAATGTATCTTGTGTCTGAGGATATATCTCCACCACATCAAAACATCTTAACAAGTTATCTTCTATCACTTTTTTATCATCTCTGTAGTTTGAAGTACAAAATACATAAAGGTTAGCAGGCAAAACCATTTTACGATACTCTGTAGAAATATCTACCAAATATGGTATTTCTATATAGTGTGCATTCTTTTCATCTTTTAAAACCTGTTCTATAAATGCTTGATAGTCATACTCTTTTTCATCTTCAAACTTACTCCCATCTACAGTAACTCTTTTCTTTGCTTCTATAAGATAAATCAAATCACCTATAAGCTCATTGAGGCTGTTTTCCTGTATCTCTTCTAGTACAAGTACAAAAGGTTGATTTGGAGCGAATAAAGCTTTTTTTATGTGATTATATATAAGCCCTTGCTTCTCTTCATACTTTATGCTCCCATTATCTGAACTTGTAATCCCTATACCTTGCATGAGGTCAGCATTTGACGATGCTGAATGAATATTTATACGGCATATATTTGTAGCTTTACCTTTTATATCTAACTCTTTTTCTATGATATCCTCTATGGTTTGACTTTTACCTGTTCCTGGTACACCTTTTAAGAGGAGGTTTTTATGAGAAAAGGTATCTTTTCCTAAAGTTTCATTTACAAATTTTCCTGTTTCTTTTTTATCTGTCATAACTCCCTTTTCCTCTTTCACTTCTTCTTTAGCTGTATTAACTATTAAACTACTTTTATCCTCATTTAATAATAAGGTGTCAAGTTCATTTATATATTCTGATATTTCTAAGTCTTCATCCTCTATGCCATTCTCTTTTTTACAGTTTTTATTTTCTACATATTCATTTTCTATATATTCATAACACTTTTTATAATCTGTTTCTATGTCATAAGCCACAAACAAAGAGCTATCACCATCCAAGTATATATTTTGATATTTAAACTTGGAAAAATAAAGACTTTCAAAATCTTCAAAAGAACCACGAAAAATAACTATAGAGTTTTGTTTAAGTATTCTTTCTAATGTTTCATTTAGTGCTTCAAAATTTTTATTTTCTTTATGTATATAATTTTTTCTATCAGGTTTACCGCCATGAGTAGGATTAAAAATTAATAAATCTACACTGTCTTCATCAAAACAATCTTTATCAAAAAAATCACAACTGCTTAGGTCACCATTCAATAAGTCTTTTAACTCAACATTACAGTCTTCTAAAAATTTATCATTTAAAATAAGTTGCTTATAATTTATCTGATTATCCAATAAAATATGTGTAGTTAAATTTCCACTACCAAAAGATAGATCTAACACTATATCAAGATTCATAAATCTATTTTTTAGTGCATTATCTTTACTTATTAATTCAATAAACTTTGCTTTAGTTTTTGCTTCTTCTGTCTCAATATAGTAAAACTTATTTGTTTTAGTTTCTTTATCATTAATGCTAGTTTCTATAAAGCCTTCTATTTGACTATATATTCTGTCTTTACTCATTCTTTACTCCAGTCTATTTTACTAAAGGTTCTATATAAAAATGCTCTATCTATACTGTCTGTTAACTTTGACATTCTTTTATATATTATTAATTGTTTATCTATTTGATCAATTATTTTATTCCAAAAATCTACTAAAATAATTTGAATTTCTTGAGATGAATAATCATTTAGTTGTTCTGGAATTAAAATAGAAACAGATTTAACTACAGTCTTTCCAGCCTTATTCCCCCAATGAAAACTTTTCTTTTTCATTGCTACAATTATTGAAAGTTTCACATATTCAATAGAATTATTTGCATTTACTTCCATTACAAAAGAATCATCGTTTGTACAAACTGGTTTTTCTTGAATAAAGAAAATATTACTGTTTATTCTTGTCCAAGTAATTATATTTGAATTAGACAAAGATTTTTCTGCTAGCCTTTCCTTATGAATATAGCCAGCAATCTGATTATTTTCAACAGTTCCACTAACTAGTGCAAAATATTGCTCCTGTTCTGAAATAGGTAATTTATTATATTCATTAATTTTTAAATCAATACCACCAGACACCCTTGTCATTGCTGGAAATTCAGCAATATCATGCAAAGGTTCTTTTTTAAAAGTAATATCTTCAAGCTTTAAGTTTATACTTTTATCCTTAGTGAAATTATTAAAATTTTCCACAAGAAACTTATCATATTTAAAAGTATTCTCAACTACTATTTTCTTAATAGCTTCGTATATTGGTTTCTTTTTTGATACTCTTTCTCTCACAATATCTGTATAACTATCTTTCCAAAATTCTAAAAATGCCACTATAGCTTCTTGGATTTCAAAAGAGGTATAGGTTTTGAGTAAGTCATTTGGGATTGGTACAGAATGTTTTTTGACAGCTGATACATCAGCAACATTATCACCCCAACCGAATTTTTTAATTTTAAAAAAATAAATTAGTGCCTTTTCTAAATACCTTGCATCTACTAACTTACTCTCAGGAATAATTGCTATATGATGTCTATCCATTAAGAATGGATAGTCTCTAAAAAAAGGTATACTCCCTTTTGCATTATCCTTATTAAAGGTTACACATTTTTGATGCACTATATCACCGTCATCTATCGGTTTTATATAAGCAGAAATACAACCATTTTTTAAAGAACTACCCAATATAGGATATTTTCCCTCATTGACTTTTATATATCGTTGAATATATTTATTTTTACCTTTTATAAACTTAAAATATTCATCATTAGCTAAAGATACTTCTTTAAACCTAACATCATCAATTTCCAAATCACGATATTTTCTACCCTCTTCACTCAGTTGAAATATTTTAAATTTAGCCCTTACTTCAGAATCCAACATCTATGCTAATCCTAAAAGACCATTAGCACTATAGTCATCACACATCTCTTTCATAAGCCCATCAAGTTCACCGAGTAAAGCATCTATACTTAACTCTTCCGTATCATCTCTAAAGCCTATCTCATTAGATATATTGACTTCACATCTATCACAACTTATAGCCTTTGCAACATATTTAACATTGGCTTTGTTATTCAGGTATCTTCTGAGTTTTTTAATGTTCTCTTTGCTATAGGCATGTTTCATTTTATCTTTAGCATTTGGATGGGCTGTAAAAAGTTCTTCTTCTTTTGTGTCAGCTTTGACAACTTTTATCTTTTCTGTTGGGTTAGTATCTAAAAACCAAATGTGTGAAGTGATGTCCGTATTGGTAAACATAGCAGATGGCTGTTCAAGTACAGCAGAGACTAACTTCTCACCAAATATCGCTTTGCGTATTTTAGCTTCACTACTTCTTTCACTTCCTGTACTTATGAGCGTAGCAGAGCTTATAACACCTGCCGTTGCACGCTTACCTCGTTTGTTCTCTTTTTTCATAAGGTTAATAATGTGCATCATGAACAAAAACTGTCCATCAGACTTTTTAGGTGTCACTACCTTAGCTTTTTCATCTTTAACTACAAAAAAGTTACTCTTTGTACTTTTCATATTTTCTGTAACTTCATTAAAATTATGCTTCCAATCCACCCCAAAAGGCGGATTTGCTATGATGAAATCAAAACTATCATTACCATTAATTCCATTAGAAAATGCAGGGTTTGTAAGTGTATTACCATAGGCAATGATATTGTTCTGATTTGTTATCTCTAAAAATATTTTAGAAAGTAACCAAGTCTGTCCATGCATCTCTTGACCATAAAGTTCTATATCTTTTACTTTAGTATGTTTTTTAAAGTAATCTGCTGACTCCATAAGCATTGACCCAGTACCTGATGTAGGATCATATATGGCTAGTTTTTCATTATCTTTAATACCTTGTATTCCCATTTCGCACATAAGATGTATAATAGACTTTTGTGTAAAGTGCTGACCTGTTAAGTCACCACTCATTTTTTTCATACGAGATACAGTTTTCTCATAAAGATCTTTATAGTCTTCTTTTGGATAGTTTCTAAAGTCAGCTTGGTAAGTATATATATCTAGTACATTTTCAAGATGTTTATTTGGAAGCTCAAGTATATATCTTTCAAGTTCAAATGTTTTATAGTGATTTAGATAGGTTAATATATTTTTTGATTTATCAGGATTATATTTGCTCTCTTGATGAAAGTAATGTAAGTTTTCTTGTTTGCCTAAAATTTCTATATCTTTGATGATATTAAGAAAGGTTTCTTTGGTATCTTTACCCTTATATTCAATATAATCCCCAGAAGTAAGTCCAAAGTTATTATTGTACTCTAAATTAAATGCTAACTTATCATTATCTATCAATAACTTCAATGCCATAAATGCCATGATACGCTGGTCATAGGTTGATTCGTTAATACCAATATCACGTAAGATATCAGAATAAGCCCAATAGTAGTCTTTAAGTTCTTTGTTTGTGGATGTTAAAAATGAAGAATGTATAGTCATGTTAGAGCCTCCAAAATAGTTATATTATACAATAACAAAATAAGAGCAAGAAGCTCAAAAGTATGTCAAATTGGCATACTTTTAAAGAAAAAATAAAATCTTAATTCCAGTCAAAATACGTTTTACACGTATTTAATTCTCCGTAAGTATAAGATTCATCTCCAGATTTTGTTTCCACAACTATACCATTATTGTCAGCAGACTTGAGTAGACCTTTTAGCTTATCTCCCTCACCGAGTTTCACTTTTACTTTTTCACCAATAGCATTCTTAAAATGTACCGGTTTGGTGAGTTTACGCTCTATGCCCGGTGAAGAGACTTCTAAACGGTAGGCTTGACTCATTGGAGGGTGGACATCTAAAAAAGGAGAGAGTTCATGAGAAATAGTAGCACAGAGATCAAGACTTACACCACCTGTCTTTGTAACCAAAATACGAAAAATGGTCTCTTCAAATTCAGTGACGATCTCTGTATCATACAAAGCTGCACCATTTGCTTCTATGATCTTAGCGATTTGTATTTCAAGATTCATCTTCATTATCCTCTTTTTTACTATTGCGACCTTCTATTTGTTTAAAAAGATCTTCAATTCTACTCACTTGTTCTAACTGATGATCAAATTCAAAAGTAAAGATAGGTGCCTTGAACCAACCTTCACTCTGTTTACAATGGTTTTGAAGATATGCACCGACTTTACGTAGTTGCTTCAGTGCTTCTCCCTGTTCCTTCTCATTTAAAAATGAAGTGTCAAGATAGACTTTTGCATTTGAACGCCCTTTAGAACACTTAACATCTGTTACGGTTAAACTCTTAATACGCTCATCATTTAAAGAAGCAAAAGCTTCAGGTAAAAGCTCTTTAAGCACGGACTCTACTCTGTGCCTCTTGATCTCTTCATGGGTCATGTTACATTGTCACCTGTTCTTCAACATCTTTATAAGTTTCGATCACATCACCCTCTTTAATATCATTAAAGTTTGCGAGCATAATACCACACTCATAACCATTCTTCACTTCTTTAGCATCTTCATTAAAGCGCTTAAGTGAAGAAATAGTACTTTCATAAACAACCACACCATCACGGATAAGTCTTGCTTTAGAGTTTCTGGTGATAGACCCATCAGAAACTTTACATCCTGCAATAGTTCCCACTTTACCAACAACAAATGTTTCACGAACATCTGCCTGTCCAGTAACCTCTTCAGAGATCACAGGACTCATCATACCACCAAGAAGTGCTTTGACTTCATCAAGAAGATCATAGATGATTGAGTAGCTGAGAATTTCAATGCCAAGCTCTTTTGACTTCTTCTTCACTGCACCCGTTGGACGTACGTTAAATCCAAGAACAACCGCATGTTCAGAGGCATCTGCAAGTGTCAAGTCACTCTCCGTAACACCACCTACACCCTCATGAATAATATTCACTTTTACTTCTTCATTTCTAAGCTTCTCTAAAGAACCTTTAATGGCTTCAAGAGAACCTTGAACATCTGCTTTAATGATCACAGGAAGTGATTTTAACTGACCCTCGGCAATAAGTGCAGAAAGATCATCAAGTGTTGCTTTCGTACTTCTTGAAAGTTGTTTAGCTCTTTCAAACTCTGCTCTTTTTTCTGCGAGTTCACGTACCTCTTTATCTGTATCCATTACGATGAGTTCTTCACCTGCACCAGGTACTGCATTCAGTCCGACAATAGCCGCTGGAGTACTTGGTCCAATCTCTTTAACCGAAGTGCCATCATCCAGCTTAATCGCTTTAATACGTCCATAGGTTTTACCCACAATGACATTGTCACCTACACGTAAGGTACCATTTTGGATGATCACATTTGCAACCGGTCCAAAACCTTTTGCAAGTGAAGCTTCAACCACTACTGCTTTTGCATCTCTTGAAGCATCAGCTTTAAGTTCCATCACTTCTGCTGTAAGTAAAATAGTCTCAAGTAGTTCATCAATACCCATACCAGAATGTGCAGACACAGGTACAAACTCATACTCTCCGCCCCATTCTGTTGACAATACACCAATCTCTGATAATTGCGCTTTAACATTGTCTGGATTTGCTGATTCTTTATCCATTTTGTTTACAGCAATGATCATAGGAACACCTGCCGCTTTTGTATGTGAAATGGCTTCTTTTGTCTGAGGCATTACACCATCATCCGCAGCAACTACTATAATTACTATATCTGTTGCCTGTGCACCACGTGCTCTCATTGCAGTAAAGGCTTCATGTCCCGGAGTATCCACAAAAGTGATCTTCTTACCGTTTTTCTCTACCTGATATGCACCTACGTGCTGAGTAATTCCACCTGCTTCTCTATCTGCTACTTTTGATGTTCTAATTCTGTCAAGTAGTGATGTCTTACCGTGGTCAACGTGTCCCATAATGGTAATAACAGGAGGTCTATCTTCCAGGTTTGTATCTTCCACTGCATCATAAGCATCAGAATAATCCAACTCATCAAGTGGGTTGACCGTTGTCACTTCAACTTCAAACTCTTCAGCCAAAATTTCAATTTCATCTTTATTTAAGAAGTCATTCTTGGTAACCATCATTCCCAGGGCAAAAAGAACACCCACAACTTCACCAACTTTACGGTTTACTTTTTCAGCAAACTCATATACCCTTACATTTTCAGGAATCTCTACAGAAGTGACCACATCAGTATTCTCTTCTCTAATATACTTTTTACGTTTCCCGCCACGTTTGAGTGAACGTCTTTGTTGAGGACGGAAGGGTTGTCTGCCTTTAACAGGTCCACCGTTTGCAGCATCTCTCTTCTTCGCTTCTTCTCTACGTTTTTGCTCTTGGCGCATCATATCTTCATAGATATTTTTATCAGAGAAGTCTAAAAGGACTACTTCTTCTCCACCAAAACCACTATCGATATCACCAGACATACTGTCATGATTAAAAATATCTATTCTAGTACCACTTTCTTTTGCATGTGCTACTTTCTTCGTTTTCTTCTTCCCTACATATGGCTCATAATTTGTAGAACCAAAAGAGATTTTAGTACTTGCTCTCACCGGTGCAGGTTTAGCTTTTCTAACGATCTTGATACCCGCACGGGAAAGTATTCTTCTTTTTGGCTGTGCTGGCACACTACCATCTTCTTTAGCTTTCTCTTCAGGTTCTGTTTTCTTAGAAACAACAGAAATACCTTTACGTTTTTTCACTTCTTTAGGAGCTGCTTTTTCAACAACTTCTTCTTTAGCTTCTTCAACTGGTTCTTCAGCTTTTGCTTCAGCTACTTCAGTTTTAGTCTCCGAAACAGTTTCAATTGCAGTTTCAACAGGTGTTTCTGTAACCACAGTAGATGCTTCTTCTACAGCTATTTCTGTAGTTTCTGAAGATTCTTCTTCTACAGGAGTTTCAGCAGTCTCTTCAGGAATTACTTCTTCAACTGTTTCCACTTTTTTCTTCACAATAGTGATCTTAGATTTACTACCTGGTTTAGTGAAGCTTTTTGGCAAAGTTCCACTAATTGCATAATCTACGAGAATACCTGCATCTTGCATACTGATAGTACTGTTGGCTGCTTTTACATCAAACCCTAATTCTTTGGCTTTGTCTAGCAATTCACCGTTTGATAATCCCGCTTCATCTGCTATTTCTTGGATTTTAACTTTATCCATTCTTTACTAACTCCTTTAATATACTACGACTTATCGCAGGTGTTGACCTTAGCAGTCAACTTTTCGATCAAGGCAGTGAATTGTGTTTCATTTTGCTTAAAACGCTTCACTAAACCTTTTATTTTTTTTTCATTGGTACTACAAATATCACAAAGATAAAAACTTCTACCTTTACCATCAGATGCTATGACATCTTTACCCTCTTGCTTTAACCTGATCAAAGTATTTTGAGGATGTTTACTCCGGCAAGCGAGGCACATACGTATTGGCTGTAATTTTTTCATGCGTATTATACCCAAAAAGAGATTAAGCGTAGAGCTTAACTTCTAGTTGTTACACCTGCGTTGTCTAAAGTGAGTGTAAAAACCCTGAATTGAGGGAAACGTGACTGTAATGCTTGTGCCATTTTATCTGCATCTTTATCATATGCCAGGTTAAAAAAAGTAGAGCCCGAACCCGAAAGTGTACTCATAAGTGCTCCATGTTTAAGTGCCATTTTCTGAACATCAAACAATTCAGGTATCATTTTCATTCGTCTAGCCTGGTGTAGTTTATCTTTTGATGCAATACGCAATAGATCCCAGGACTCTGTCATAAACAGTGCTGTCATATAAGATGATCTTGAAAGTGAATAAACTGTTTCTTCTTTTCTATACATTTTAGGTAATACTGTACGGGATTTTGCTGTAGAAATAGTACGATTAGGTACAACCACTACTGCTCTTAAATACTCAGGCATACGTCTTTTTTTACTGTAGACCCTGTCACCTTCTACACAAGCTACATTAAAACCACCCATGACTGCAGGTGTGATATTGTCAGGGTGATGTTCATAGCGAAGCGCCTGATTGAGAATTTCTCTTTTGTTATATTTTACATTGGCCGCAGTATACGCTCCTGCCAATGCTGCAACAATCACCGCAGAGGATGATCCAAGTCCTCTTGAGATCGGAATACGGTTGTGAAATTCAAACCTAAAGCACTCTTCTCTTCCTGAAAGTCTTTTATAATTCTCATTAAACACACTTAGGAAAAGAGAGTTTTTCTTGATCTTGGGATTATCTGCACCCTCACCATGTGTAGAAATACTTAAAAATTTTGAAGGCTTGATAATGATTTCATTTCTTAGATCTACAGCAAGTCCCAAAGTATCAAAACCCGGTCCTAAGTTTGCTGATGTGGCAGGTACGCTTACAAACATAATATTATTTCTTTCACTAAACAGCCGGTATAATATACTCAGGTGTTGATTCTTCATCTAATTCAAGATCATGAATACTCTGAGGTAAGGTAAAAACCATTTTGACCGGCTGTTCATATTTTTTTGTAATTATAGTCTCTTTTTCCTTGATAAAATAAAGATTCCCTATAGCTTTAATGGGTTCTCCGCCATTTAAGGTAAAACCACTACAACCAACACATTCAATCCCTCTTAATATTTCGATGGTCTTAAGCATGATATAGGTCAGTTTTATGGCCATATAAGAGCCTGGACCTCTCGTGTAAATGATCCTTGAAATGTCATATTGATCCAGATATTCAGTGATCAATGGTAAAAGGATCTCAGAAGTTTTTAATTCACTTGAAACTGTTTTGATCAGTTTCCCCTCTTCATACACACCCAAAAGAAGAGGGGAAGAGATGGCAATGATCAGAAGTTCGTATTTAGGCGAAGGCTTTGGCAAATGCTCTACTTTGCAATGATTCTACAGCAACAAGATCATAATTTTTTGAATCTGACAATAATTTTGTGGTCAGTTGGTAATTCAGGTTATGACTTCCTGCAAAGGACTCATATTTTGCCAATATATTATGACCTGTGACCATCATATCACCCATAGCATCCAAGATCTTATGTCTTGCAAATTCATTGTCAAACCGTAACCCTTCAGGATTCAGTACTTTATGATCATCCAGCCCTATGGCATTTTGAAGTGTTGCTCCAAGGGCTAGGTTTTGACTTTGCAGATATTGAATATCTTTGGCAAATCCAAATGTTCTTGCTCTTGCAATCTCTTCAATAAAATTTTTCGTACTAAATACAAAATGCTCTTTTTGATCGCCTATGACAGGGTGATCAAACTTGATACGAAAATCAAATTCTGCGCTATCATGAGGTACTAAGCGTACAAATTTATCTCCATCTCTTACCTCAACAGGTTCTTTAATAGAAATGACTTTTTTAGGTGCATCCTGCTCTTCTATCCCTGCTTCATCCAATAAAAGACAAAAAGAGATGGCTGAACCATCCATAATAGGCATTTCATTTCCATCCAATATCACACGCATATTGTCTATGCCATAAGCATAAACAGCAGAGAGGAAATGCTCGATCGTAGAGATAGATCCTTTTTCATTACCTATGACCGTAGCCATACGTGTATTGATCACAGATTTAGGAGAAAGCGGCATGCTCATGGCCAGATCTTCACGGTAAAATATGATACCCGCGTCAACATCAAGCGGCTCAAGTCTTAACTTAATAGGTACACCTTTATGTAAACCAATTCCAACGACTTCTACAGGTTTTTTAAGTGTTCTTTGCCGCATTGCTTTCTCCTTTCATCTATTTTTTATTTCATTATTATAGTATAATTTTTTATTATTCCAAAGTATACACCTTGACTATGAACTCTCTCAGACTTTACTCTCTGTCTTTTTTACTGCTGTCGGTGTAATAATTGTATCTGCCTCTTTAAAAACATTGTTGATGAATTTCTTGATCCACTTTGCATCAAACCATTCTACAGGTCTCACTTCAATACCCTGAATCACTATACCAAAATGCAAGTGATCTCCCAGTGCCAAACCTGACATACCTGTTTTGGCTATGGCTTGCCCGGCATTGACTTCATCACCGTCGTTTACCAATACTTGCGAACAGTGTCCGTAAAGACTGTAAAGTCCCAAACCATGGTCGATCATAGGCATATTTCCATAAATACCATTTTCGGCTGTAAAGACTACCGTACCTGCATTAGATGTTTTGATCGTTGCCATCTTGGTACTTGCCAGATCATATCCGACATGGTATGACTCAGAGACCACATTATCTTTTGTTTCATAATAATAGAATCTATGGTCACCATAGCTTGCAACTCTTGCACCATTTTTTAGTGGATAGAATTTTTTTATTTTCCATGAATCCAACATCTCATCAGAAACATTTTTACTTAAATCATGGATCAAGTCTTCATTTTTAAGACGCATGGTTTCATTAATAGCTTTTAATTTTTTCAGTTTATCATCAATACTTGCATAATCGGGATCACTTGATGCCAAGTCCGTGATCTTCCCATCGATAAATTTATCACTGGCCTTAATGGTTGATCTTTTATATTTTGGATTCTTATGATAGAACGGAATCTCAGTCACACGTTTATTTTTTGCCAGATCCGTAGCAATGATCTTTGCAGAGAAAGTATCTTCCGTAAAAGGCCAGGCGATCAGGGTGGCATAATATCCCTCTTTTTTATACGGCTGCGGTTTAAACTTATTTCCATTGGCTTCAACATAGAGTTCATCCAGGTTTTCATCTTCTGCCTGAAAAATAACCAGAGCGGCTCCGCCTTGATTGATCATGCGTGAATTTGCCAGTATATTCACATTGGGACGTTTATAATCAAGCATGATATGAAATGTTTTGTTTGCAGAGTTACCCTGCATCATATTCCAAAGACTGACGTCAGAAACTTTTACTTCCAAAGTAAAATGTTTTGCTTTGGGATCCAAAACTTTTTCTTTTGGATATTTTACAGATAATGTTTGCTCCTTCGTATGAGCCGGTAAAGTTCCCTGTCCGACAATCACACTTTTGGTACCATCACTCAAAACAAGTTCATAGTTTCCCAATTCTCCATTGTCTTTCAATTTAACAATAAGCGGATCTTTACGATTCCAAAAAATATTATCTGCCCCTTCGATCTGAGGCTTTTCTCTTTCAAACTCTGGAGCAGTATAAATATATCCTGCTCCTCCCAATACTACCAATAACAGTAATACACTTAAGAACTTGCCTCCACTTTTGTTACCACGTCTCTTTTTCATCCATCTTTTCCTAATTCATTGGTCTTACGCTATCTTACTTTATGAAAGTAAATGCAACGCTTTTATTTTCTCTAAAATTGTATCTATACTTTCTTGTACTCCACCTTTCTTAAGGGTAAAACCAGCGGCTACTTTATGACCGCCCCCACCAAAAGCTAAAGCCACTTTAGATACATCCACTTTTTTACTACGCAAAGAGATACGAATTCCCTCATCGAGTTCCATAGCAAACAAGGCAATCTCAACCGTTACCAATGACCTTCCATAATCTACTATACCTTCCATATCTGCTACTGTAGCCCCTGTTGCTTCCACGTCTGACTGTGTTATACTCAGTGTTGCTATACGTGCATCGTCATAAAGCGTTAAAGAGTCTAATGCTCTTTGTAAAATACGCAAGGAGGACAAAGATCTTCTCTGTGTAAAGTGGTAAGCTATTTTATCTGGCTTGGCACCGGCTTCAACCAAATCTCTTGCTACTAAAAACACTTCTTCATTGACAGAGGTGGTTGTAAAGTATCTTGTATCAGAGAGCAAGGCTGCATAAAAGCATGTTGCTGCGTCAGCTTCTATCGTATAGATCTCTCTCAATAATGAAAAAGCAACTTGCGAAGCCGAAGCATAATCAGGAAGGATCACATTAATGCATCCATAACCTGTATTACTTTGATGATGATCGATATTAATAATATCTCTTCCCTCAAGATCAAATCCCAAACGATCAATACTACCACAGTCACAAGCAATAATAAGACTTTTAGTGTAATCCATCTGGTGTTTTATTTTTTTAAAGTTCGGAAGAAAATCCAGATACTGAGGCAATGCGTTAGAAGCATTCACCACTTCAACTTTTTTATGCAATGCTTTACTAAGTAAGGCATAGATACCCAAAGTCGTACCCAGTGTATCTGCATCCGGGTTAAGATGAGAGAGTAAAGTAATAGACTCTGCTTGGTCTATCTTCTCTTTAACTTCTTTATAGGGGAAGTTTGACATGATTATCTCATCCTTTTATCTGTTTAACACATGGTATTCATAAAACTATACATAAACAGTATTAACTGTTTATGATTTCTCTACATTTTACGCCACCTTTTATTCTACCTTCCTATTCTACCTTCATGGAAAGATCGATCCAATTTGCCTGGTGTATCACTGCACCTGAACTAATTGCATCTACACCAGTCTTTGCGATTTCACTAATAGTATCAAGGGTAACATTCCCACTGGCTTCAAGTAAAATATGCGGATAATGTGCATCTCTATAGGCTACGACTTCTTTCGTATCTTCCAAAGACATGTTGTCACACATCACAATATCGGCACCTGCCTTCATCGCTTTTTTGACCATCTCCAGACTCTCACATTCTATCTCCACTTTGGAAGTAAATGGTATCTTTTGACGTACTTCCTTCATAAAAGCATCCAGATCATCTATCGTCTGTAAATGTGTATCTTTAAGCATTAAACAGTCATCCAGTCCCATACGGTGGTTAATACCTCCACCACAACGTACAGCATACTTTTCAAATGCACGAAGCAAAGGTCTGGTTTTTCTTGTATCAAGTAACTTCACACCCGTATCTTTGATGGCATCTACGTACTGTGCAGTAAGCGTAGTGATAGAAGAAGCATGCAATACCATATCTAAAATAGACCGCTCAAGTGAAAGTATAGTTTTCGAATCACCGGAGATAAAAAGAAGCTTTTCACCTTTTTTAAAATGACTGCCATCTTCAACTTCCCATCTCAGTGACAGGTCATAAAGTTTTGCCAATGCTGTTACATATTCTTGTCCTGCAAGCACCCCATCACTTTTTGCAATGATATAGGCACGAATGGGTTTACCGATACTGATACGAGAAAAAAGATCTCCCCTACCTATATCTTCAGCCACTAAAGCTTTTAAAAATTCTTCTTTTAACATTTTTGCCCTTTTATTTGTAGGGATAAACCCCTGTGTTTATCCGGACAGACACAGGGGTCTGTCCCTACAAGCCTATTTGATTGCCAGCATACGTTGAAGTGCCAAGTTTGCATACTTCACAGTATGCGGATCAACAACAATTTCATTCATAGGCTGACCCTCCTCTATGGATTTTAATGTATTATAGAGATCTTCCAAGGTCGTTTCATTCATCGTAGGGCACTCTGGTTTAGTAGAGGAAAGTACATACGTATTACCCTGTCTCATTCTGTTGACCAGGTTATACTCTGTACCTATGGCTACTTTTTGTTCAGGGTCAAGATCGTTCACGTACTTAATGAGCTGTGAAGTAGAACCTGAAAAATCTGCTGCAAGAACCACCGAAGGATCACACTCGGGATGTACAGCGATTTTAATATCTGAAAATTTGTTACGGTAAAACTCTATGTCATCCACAGTGAAAAGTTGGTGTACAGAACAAAACCCATTAAAACATATGATATCTGCTTCTTTGGGATCACACTCTTTCCCATCCACTTCAACACCGATCACACAAGACTTAAGCTCCATCTGTATGGCAAAGTTCTGGCCTAAACATCGGTCAGGTACAAAAAGGATCTTTTTACCGCTCTCTAAACCTTTTTCTATGATCTTAAAGGCATTGGAAGAAGTACATACCAATCCGCCCATTTCACCAACTTTTGCCTTGACGGATGCATCGGAGTTAATATAAGTGATGGGTAAAATATCTTCTCTTGCTATACCTCTGTCCACCATATACTGTACAGATTCATCAAAATACGAACCATCCATCATACGTGCCATGGCACAACAGGCTATTTTAGGCATGAGTACACGCTTTTCAGGTGCGATCACTTTCACACTCTGCCCCATAAATCCAACCCCACAGAAAACGACCCAAGGGTTTGTATCGGCTTGACATCTACGTGCCAACTCTAGACTGTCGCCAATGATATCAGCCATTTCAAATACCTCATCACGCTGATAATAGTGCGCAACTACTGTTACGTCAAGCTCTTTTTTAAGCCTGTTTATCTCAGCTTTATAATCTATACTCATGTCTATCCTTCACTAATTGTAGCTATTTTAGCAAAATTCGGTTAAAATTGCACCTAACAAGACTTAGTCTAATTTAAAACGATGGAAACCCTATGGATTTAATGAATCAAAACATCATACTTTATCTCGCAGCGTACCTTATAGCAGGTATCCCCTTTGGATACCTACTGGCTAAAAAGTTTGCCGGTGTTGATATCAAAGAAGAAGGCTCTGGTAATATCGGTGCAACCAATGTACTACGTGTGGTAAAAGAGAAAGACCCTAAACTCGCAAAAAAGCTGGGAGCCATTACACTCTTCCTTGATGCTATTAAAGGGGTTGTTGTCATACTTGTAGCACAAGTCCTTGGTGCTCCGGAAGGTGTACTGTGGACCATCGCAGTCCTTGCTGTTGTAGGACACTGTTTTTCTGCATTTTTATTTTTTGAAGGGGGGAAAGGTGTTGCAACAGGTTTTGGTGTACTGCTTGTCATGATGCCCATCCCTGCACTCATCGCTATTGTTGTCTGGTTAGGTGCGGCCAAAGGATTAAAGATATCTTCCATCTCTTCACTCATAGGACTTGTAGCATTTATCATTGCTTCTTATCTTCTCTATCCAGAAGTTCCAGGTATTGGTTCTCATGCACCTATTTGGATCATTGCATTTATCATCTTCTATAAACATATCCCTAACATTGTTAGATTGTTTAACAAAGAAGAGGGAAAAGTTTAGCCTGTGACCATACATATAGAAGCGCTGACCTTTGATGTGATCATCGGGTTACTGGATTTTGAACGTGACCGTCCACAAACGGTTATCGTAGACCTTGCCGCTTCTTATGACTATAGTGATGATGCCTTTATCGATTATGCTGATATGGTAGTTCTCATACAAAACGAACTTAAAGATAAACGTTATGCACTTTTAGAAAATGCTCTTATTGGTGTTAAGGATGTGCTTTATACAGCCTACCCTCAACTCAAAACCCTTTCCCTTAAAATCTCAAAACCCGACATCCTTCCTGAATGTAATGTTGCACTCAGCCATCTCTGGGAATTCTAAAGCGCAGCTCTTATAACCCTACACTTAAAAAAACTTTCAGAAACCCTTATTTTATGCTATAATTAAGAAATTCTTAACTTTAAATGTAAAGGCTCACTTATGAGAATATTGATTATTGAAGATGATGTAGAACTGGGTAAAACACTTTCAGAGAAACTGATTGAAGAAAATTATCAGGCTGACATTGCTGAAAATCTCGGTGATGCGAAGTATTATCTTGATATCAGAAACTATGACCTGGTACTGCTATCATGGCCACAGGACAACAAAAGTCATATCGATCTTATCCCAACCATCAAAACAGATGCTTATAAAACATCTGTGATTGTCTTTTCTGAGCGTCCAGATAAAGAGAGTGAGATAGAAGCACTCAAATCTGGTGCGGATGATTTTATCAGGAAACCTCTTGATTATGATATCTTGCTTGTGCGTATTGAAGCAAAACTGCGTTTTGGTGTTTCTAATATTATTGAGATCGAAGACCTTATCATCAATCCTGAAGAGGAAAAGATCATTTATCAGGACGAAGAGATAGAACTCAAAGGTAAACCTTTTGAAGTACTGACTCATCTTGCTATGCACAAAGACCAAATTGTTTCTAAAGAACAACTCCTTGATGCCATTTGGGAAGAGCCGGAACTCGTTACACCTAACGTCATTGAAGTTGCTATTAATCAAATACGTCAAAAAATGGACAAACCATTGGATATCACAACCATCGAAACGGTCAGAAGACGCGGATATAGATTTTGTTTTCCTAAAAAGATCTCTTAAATACTCCTCTAATAAGGGGGTATTTAAGCCTCTCTTTCTCATAAAATGACCATATACAAAATTTATCCCTACATTTAACTCAATCATAAGCATTCTTGAGTTATAACTCCTATACATAACAGATACAGAGGAAAATATGGCATTAGTAATAACAGACGAGTGTATAGCATGTGATGCATGTAGAGAAGAGTGCCCCAATGAGGCCATTGAAGAAAATGATCCTGTCTATTTGATAGATGCAGACAGATGTACAGAGTGTGTAGGTCATTTTGACGAACCACAATGTATTGCTGTATGTCCTGTTGACTGTATTATTCCTGATCCTGACAATGTTGAAAATGTCGAAGAGTTAAAATTCAAATATGACAAACTGCAAGAAGAAGAGTAGTTAAACTATGGCAAAACGAACTGCTATCATTGATATCGGTTCAAATTCAGCCAGACTGGTTATTTTTGAAAAGACCAGTCGTTACGGCTTTCATCTTATCTGTGAACAAAAATCAAAAGTACGTATCGGTGAAGGTGCCTATAAAAAAGAGGGTTATCTCCAGCCTATTGGTATCAAACGTGCTTTTCTCACTTTAAAATCTTTCGTACACACTATAGAAAAATATCAAGTACATAAAACACTTTGTGTAGCGACATCCGCACTTAGAGACGCACCAAATGGCAACATATTTGTCCAGTGGATCAAAAAAGAACTTGGACTTTCCATCAAGATCATCGATGGGAAAAAAGAAGCTAAATATGGTGCTATAGCTGCAAATAACCTCCTTCCTCTTCATGAGGGTATCACCATTGATATCGGTGGGGGATCTTCCGATATGGCTCTCATTCAAAATAATCATATCGTAGACACCTATTCACTCAACCTGGGGACAGTCAGACTCAAAGAACTCTTTTTTGACAAAGACTTGTCTCTTAACGAGAGTAATGCACAAGCAGCAGCCTATATAAAAGATGAACTGGCAAAGCTTCCTGAGCACTTTAAACACGTTTTAGCCATAGGTATAGGTGGAACTGCCCGAACCCTGAGTAAAGGGATCATAAAGCGATCTAAACACCCTTTGGATAAACTGCATGCTTTCTCCTATAACATTAAAGAACACACAGACTATCTTCAGGCTATTCCACTTTCAAGTGCCAAAAATCTCAAACAATTCGAACTCAAGAAAAACCGTTATGACACCATACGGGAAGGTACACTCATTTTTACGATGATACTCTCTCATATTGCTGCAAAAAATGTGATCTCAAGTTCAGTAGGTGTGAGAGAAGGTGTGTTTTTAGAGCAACTCCTAAGAGATGACAACTTAAAGTTTCCATATACAGTAAACCCAAGTGTCCATTCCATACTAGACAGATTTAACCCTCTTGGAAATATTGAGAGAAAGAAAAAAAGTAAACTCAAGATCGCCTCTAAGCTTTATGAACAGATGCAAAGTGATATACAGGATCAACAACAGTATAAAGATGAACTGCTTTGGGCATTGAATCTCTCAGGTATAGGGAAAACATTGACCATCTACAGGTCACACCAACATGCCTTCTATATTGCCATGCAGGAGTTGAATTATGGCTTTACACATGAGCAGAGTCTTCTTATTGCCTTACTTTTACGTATGCATGGAAAAGAGTTGTTACACAAACCGCTTTTTCAAAGCTTTAAACCCCTTTTACCCGAAAAACAGTCGCTAATATGGCTCAGTTTTATCTATACACTAACAGTATTTTTACATGAAGCTTCCAATTCTGCCAACATTGAATTTACTTACAGCAATAAGACACTAACCATACTCTCCGATAAGCCGCTTTATCTGGCAAAAGAGAAGATCAAATCTTTAGAAAAGCCTATACCGTTTGCTATTATTATTAAAGATGAAAGTGAAGTGCCGAAAAATAAAGAATTGGGGATTTTGTAAGGTCGATAAATGCCCAAAGGAAATACCTTTAGGTGCGACCCCACAAAGATTAAAGATGGTAGATTAGAATTTTGACCCCATAGAGAATTCAAATGACGCTGTTCTGTCACCATCTTCCTCATCTATAGGATAAGCAAAGACAAGGTTTATCAGTCCAAAAGCAGACTGCCATTCTAACACAACACCGGTTGAAGATCTAGTGAGATCATTTTCAACAAAATCTCCTTCAAATCGGTCATTATCTAAGCCAATATACCCGTAATCATAGAAAAATGCCAATCGCATTTTTGCTGCTTCTGAAAGAGGGATACTCGCTTCCAAACTTCCTGAGGCACGTTGTGTACCTCCTACAAGGTTCCTAAATCCAGTGGCATCGACAACATAAGGTGCAAGTGAATAAGGATCATATCCTCTCACCGAACCAATACCACCCATAAAGAGTTTTTCTGCAGTTGGCAACTTGTCATTTTCATCTCTGCTTATGTAGGTTGCTCTACCTTTAAGACGTAAGATAAGATCATAATCGATCCAGTCTTCCAATCCATAATAAAACCCTATTTTTGCACTTGTTTTTAAAGGATCAGCATAGCCATTAAAAAAGTCAGGATCAAAATCATCTCCGTCCAATTGTCCATAATCAAAGGTTACAATGGCTTTCATCCCTGTTCTTGGTATATAGAAATCATCTGTATTATCAAAGTTTACAGAGGTAAAAATAGATGTTTTTGAATATTGATCATTATATAACAAGCCCTGAATAGGGTTAGTCAGTACATCATTGATCGTTGACTGGTTATCGATATAGCCAAGTCCTACTGACCCATGAAAGTATCTCCAGAATTCTCTCCCCACTGTAATGGAACCACCTAATGAATCTTCACTATAATCTACATATTCATAATCTCTCTTATAAACACTCACTCCAAAACTATACATACTGTCCCATATTTTTGGATTGACAAAAGAGAGATTGAGATTTGTGGAAATTTTTGAGATCTCAAACCCTAAAGTGGTGTTAATACCTGAACCAAATATATTTCTGTCTGAAATTGAAGCATTGACCATCAGTCCCTCATAAGACCCATATCCACCACCAGCAGAGATGGTACCCGTAGAAGTCTCTTTCACTTTTACAAGAAGATTGATCTTGTTGTCAGCTAGTCTTTGACTTTGGATATCGATGGATTCAAAAAAACCTGTTCTTCCTAATGAAGATTTTGAATCTTTAAGGTCCTTTGCATTGAACTTGTCACCTGGAGCAAGATAGATATAACGACGGATCACTCTGTCTTTTGTGGTATCATTTCCTGAAATTATAACATCATTGATCGTTACAATTTCTCCGGGTTCTACAACATATTGCAAATTAATGATCTTTTGTTCAGGATCTTTATGCATTTGAGGTGCCACTTTTACAAAAGCATATCCGAAGTTACCTACTTTTTCTTCCAAGTTTGCAATGTCTTTACGCATACGTTTTACATTAAAGATCTTCCCTGGTGTTAAAACAAGATCCTCTTTCAGATCTTCTGTGTTCAGACCTTTAACAGATTGTGTGATCCCCACAGTTCCTACACGGTACTGAACCCCTTCTTCAATCTGGTAGTCTACTTCTGCATTATACGAACCAAAATCTACACGCATTAACGGTTTACTCACATAGGCATCAAGATAACCATTTTGCATAAATACATCTTTGACCCTGTGGGCATCATATTCAAGTTGATCCACAGATGCTTCACCATTATTTCTCCAAGGCATCCATCCGAATATATCTTCTTCTTTATTTGCCAACTCTCTTTCAAGATCACTTTGATCCATTTCAGATGCACCCACAAAATTCATTTTTTTAATGATGATCTTTTCACCTTTATTGACATCAAAGACAATAGAAATACTGCTATCTCCAACAGGTGTTTTACTCACATCGACTACGGTGTCATAATAGCCTTGGCTTTCCAGTTTGGCGATGAGTGTTTTTTTCGCTTTTCTTACACGTCTTTCGTCATAAAGGTCACCTTTTTTAAGTCCAATGCCTTCTAAGAGTTTTTTACCATCGTCCCCTGATCCATACCCTTTGATATCGATATTTGCAATAGCCACCTTTTCTTCAAAATGATAGATCAATACACCACCCTGTCTGTCAACCCACACATCTCTAAAATATCCCTGTGAAAAAAAGTTTTTAATAGAGTCATTGATCTTTCCACTGTCCATCTGCTCACCCACGCGAATACCTGCGATCTCTTTTGCAACAGTGGGAGAAAGGTGTGCAAGTCCTACAAATTTGATCTGTGTGACTTTTTGTGCTGACAACAATGAACTTATCATCATCCAAGAAAAGAGTATTGTAAAAAGTGCTGTCTTTTTTATCATATGTGAGACCTTAGAATAATTTGCTAATATTTTATCTTTTTTTCAATAAGAACCTCATAATATTACTCCACAAAGCAAAAAATAATGCTATACTCTTGCAAAAATATGGGTGGTGTACTTATGGCAGATGTAAAAGTCGGAATCGTCGGTCTGGGTCTTATGGGAGGCTCTTTGAGTCTTGCACTTAAAAAGCTTCCTGAAGACTATTACTTTATCGGTTTGGATCATAATGAGCTACATTGCACTCAGGCACTTAAACTGGGTCTAGTAGATGAGATCACACTTTCTCTTGAAACACTCAAAAGCTGCGACATTATTTTTCTAAGTATCCCCGTTGATGGTATCATCACTGTGGCTAAGCAATTGGATTCTTTAGATCCAAAATGTACAGTCATTGATCTAGGAAGTACGAAAGAGAAGATCTCTCTATCTATCCCCTCAGATATTCGACATAATTTTGTGACTGCCCACCCCATGACAGGTACAGAAAAATTTGGTCCTACAGCTGCCCTTGAAGATCTCTATACCAATAAAGTAGTGGTACTGTGTGACATGAAGAAAAGTGGAAAGCACCAAGAAAAAATTGCCAAAAAACTTTTTTCTGATATAGGTATGAATATCGTCTGTATGGGTGCTAAAGAACACGACAGACATGCTGCTTTCATCTCCCATATGCCACATGCACTCTCTTACGCACTTGCAAATTCAGTCATCAAACAGGAAGATTCAGAAAGTATCATTGCCCTTGCAGGCGGTGGGTTTAAAGATATGAGCCGAATTGCGAAGTCTTCACCCAATATGTGGGAAGATATCTTTAGACAGAACAAAAGCAATCTTCTTGAGGCCATTCAAACACTTCAGTTAGAGCTTAAAAAATATGAGAAGATGGTAGAAAATGACGAGTGGGATATACTCAACGACTGGATGAAAGAAGCCAATACTTTACATGATATATTGTAGGGTGTAGTCTCCTGACAACACCAATTAATTCAAACATTGTGCAAAAAAACCAATATCTATTTTATATCTATTTAAAAAGGTGTTGTGAGGACACAACACCCTACAGAAAGATTATAATCTATACCTAAAGGTCACAATGACTTCCGCCTCTTTGCCTATACTTTTGAGTATCCCTTCTTTCAATAATTCTTTTTCTATTTTACTTAAAATCCCAGTAGCGATCACCTCACATCTTATCTCATCTATTTTTGTACGATGTATGAGTTCAATATGTGTGAGTTTCAGATCATGTTCACCTACATTAAACGCTAAATTTGAAAGGGTTTTTTGTATCGCTATATCTTCTTTCATTTTTTCAAAAGAGCTGTAGAGAGGTATGGAAACGAGCACAACGATCATTAACCATACCATTATGCCTTTTTTTGCTACATGCAAAGGAGAAAAACCTAACAGTACAAATACAAATGCTGCAGAGAAAACAATACCTACCAGGTTAGTGATAAAGAGTAGAAATGCTGTTGAAAACATCTGCCAATCTGCCCATCCCAGCCCTATACCTGCTACTGCTATAGGTGGAACTAAAGCAACAGCAATGGCCACACCTGCAAGAGAACCCAGTATCTTTTCATTGCTCTTTGCATAGGCTGCAGCTGCTCCTGACACAATGGCAACAAAAAGGTCCAGTATGGTAGGAGAGAGTCGTCCTGCCATCTCTGAAGTGAGTCTTTCAATAGGTGTAAACAGTGCAATAATTGCTGCCGTAACAAGTACTGCAAAGACACCTATGGCTATGGTCTTGGCTCCATTGATCTCTAAAGACGTATCTTGCCGCAAAACGCCCATAGAAAGACTTACTATAGGCTGCATGAGTGGGGCTAAGAGCATTGCCCCTATGATCACAGAAGAAGAATTTATAAAAAGCCCAAAAGTGGCTATCATAGTAGCAAGGATCAACAAGACCATAAAATTCTGGTTTATCCTACTCTCTTCTCTGAGATTCTTAAATAAAGAGGCATATTGTTCCTGACTTGCATGAGAAAAAAGAGGTATTGCTGTACTCAGATAGTTTGCACTCGCTTCATCTGAAGGAAGATGATCTACCTTTATACTATCCTTTCCATTGTTTTCAATTTTCTGTTTGTCCCAAAACAATTCACCCACACTAAGTGCTAAAGCTTCTTTTTTCACTTCCAATACGAGCGGTGTCTGTTGTTGAAATGTAGAGTCCACCAGTACATCCAGTGGTACTTTTGTCTCTATATTCAGTCTTGAGCTACGTACATAACCTACTGAACGCGGTAATGTATCTGGTGTCAAATGTGACACTAGAGATTTAAACAAATAGCCCATATACTGGATAATAGAAGTGGGAGAAAGTATGACAATTGATAATTTCCCATCATTAGCACTTAATTGAGATGAGATGAGTTTAGCGGCAAACGTTGCATTATTGTATTCTATCCCAACAACACCTACGGCTGAGAGTTTAATCTCATTTTCTTTTGCATCAGTGATATTCATCTCTGTATGTTTAAGATTTTTGACTTTTTTGACGGTATTCCAAAACATTTTAATTCTGTCAAAATATGTTTTGCCTTTAAGGGCAGAGTCAAATTGGTCCAAAGGAGGTGCATCACCTATCACAACTTCTTGTAACACCATTGTGTTATTACTGTAAAGTAGATCTAGTTTTTTATCTGCAGGAGTCAAGGCTAAAGAGATCGCATCTTCAAGTTTTGACGGTAAATAGAAGGTACGAATGAGTTCTTTTTGTGTAGAAGTAGGTATGATACCCACTGTCAATTCATTTTTCTGGGCTATGTCAAGTAAACGTTTTATCTCATCTAGACACCCTGTCACTAAGAGGTGTGAAGCAGTACTTACATTAAAAGTATCCAAGTCATCAAAAGAGCGATAGTGAATCTCTTCTTCATTCAGATGATCCTTAACAGTTTCAATAAATTCTACTTCTGTAGGCGCATAAATATAATAAATCATACAAGTATTGTACCTAGACTAGATAAAACGTTCTGCTATTTCCTTGAGTATTTTTTCATCTATCTATACAAATTTAGCTATTGACTTTTATCAAGAAAGCCTGAGTCATTTCAAGGTACAATTACTAATATAAAAATTTTTAACAGGAACCTATAATGCTTATTGCAAAAAATGATGTACAACAAGTTTCAAACGCTATGATGAATATGCTACATGCAGAGGAAATCGAAATTGTCAATAATTTCCATGATGCGGTATTGGCAAAAGATATAGAAAAAATAACTGAGCTTTTCGAAGTACTACAGTATGATATAGAAGACCATTTCTCTACAGAAGAAGATATGATGGAAGAAAGCCAGTTTTATGCTGCACAAATACACAAAGCAGAGCATGATACTATGAGAGGAAAAGTCAAAGATATCCAAGAAGACTGGGATCTTAACAAAAATCCTGAAGCGGTACAAGAGTTTCTGGAAGGTGAATTTAAAAAATGGATTGTACTCCATGTTGCCAGATGGGATGCCGAAACTGCTATGCACATAGGTGACACTATGTAAGGACATTAAGTCCTTACAACCCTTTAGAGAAATCTCTCAACTAGTTCTTTGAGCTCTTTTTTATCTATCTTAACAGATTTATCTCCGTTCTTTTTAGCATATAATTTACGTACCATGGCTTCTATCTCAGGCCCTTCACTCATATGTGCATACAATATTTTTAAGGCACCATCTTCCTTATAGGGGTTGGTTTTTTTACTTTTAAATTTTGGTAATTCTTTGACTGCGAACATGAACAATGCCCCCAAAGCAAATGCTGCAATAAGCATCCACCATGCTACAGATTTTACCTCTACCTCTTTTTCAACGATGACTTCTTTCGTCTGAACAGCTTGGGACATGTTTGTTTGTACCATCCCTTTTGTATGGTCTCTCTTCGCTATGCCAGCTTCATTATGTGATGATTTTATCTTTATAGCATAACTGTTTACATGAAGCGCTTTAAGTGTTTTATCTTCCAGTGTCAACATGGAAAAATTTCTGGCAGGAATAGTGAAATCTGTATCTGAAATAAATACAAACGTTTTACTGTAAATGCTGTGTAACGCTCCATCGACAATATTGGTGTCCACTTTAGCTTCATCACTATAGACAGTCACACCATCTATCTCATATTTTGGAAACTCAAAATTCTCCAGATTTCCTTTTCCCTCTATTTTGACTGTAAGATTCACTGGTTTATTTGCTTTTACCTCTTGGGTATCTATGGTTGTATTGACTTTAAACTTACCAATAAGATCACTCTCTTGGGCTTGTGGAAGCACTTCTATCTCTAAAGAATTTGATGCTGTTTGACTCCACTTTGTACCAAATGTCATACCAAAAATGTCTCTCCTGCTACGATCGGGAAGCCCTATTTTAGCCTTTGCCGGAGTGATCGTAGCCTTTCCTTCTTTTTGTGCCGTGAGTATGTATCGTACTTCCTGTACTTGATAATTACCTTTTATATAGGCATTTTTTTCTTCCACATCTACTGCTGTAAACCCTGGGAATTCAGGTTTGGTATACTGAACCTCCTGTGAGAGTCTTACACCATTTTTCAGTGAGAAATAGACTATCACCATAAAAGACTCACCCACCATTACTTTTGTTTTATTCGCTTGCATTTGTAGAGAAAACAAAGCGTTTTTTTGTGATGTTGGAGCAGAAGATTTCACTACTTTTATGCCGATAGGATCTGTTTTATACTCTGTCCCACTGATTATCACGGTATAGGAAGGTATGGTCATATCATGTTCTGGTACAAACTGTATCACTTGTGTGGTGATCTTTTCACTTTTAAACGTACCATTCATCATAGTATAGTTTTGACTGCTGTTTGTTGATCTTCCCACCACAGGAGCATCTGCCACCATGAGGATTTTAGGAAAGGTTGCAGATCCTCCTGTCGCTTTTATACGTAACTGTACAGGATTACCCTTCACCACTTCTACTGTATTAACCGTAGCTCTTACACTCCCGGCATCCACTAAAGTAAAAAAAGCATAATACACAGTGAATAATGTAAAAATACTTTTAGTCATTTTTTCAACAATCATTTCTAATTTCTCATTTTTAATTTTTAATTTTCTATTACCAAGGTTTCGCATCTTCACTCCTTTGACCTTTTTTACTTTCACCCATCTGATACATCATGGTAGGTGTTTTGCCTTTTTGCATCTTTTTCATCAGACGTTTTAACTCTTGTTCTTTTAATTTATCTTCTTTACTTTGTTTCTTTTGTTCTTGAGGCTTAGAGGAATCTTTATCCCCTTTTTCATCTTTAAACTTTTTATCTTTCTCTTTTTTGGCATCTTTCTTATCTTTTTCGCCCTCTTTATTCTTCTCGTCTTTTTTCTTTTGATCCTCTTTGTCTTTTTTATCTTTCTTTTTCTGATCTTGTTTTTTCTTTTCGTCTTGATCTTTATTTTCTTTTTGATCCTGATCTTTTTTGTCGTCTTTCTTTTTATCTTTATCGTCTTTTTTATCTTGATCTTTCTGATCTTGTTTCTTTTGCTCTTCTTCTTTTTTCTTCTGTTTTTTTGCCAACTCTAGGTTAAATTTTGTATCTTCATCTTCTTTGATCTTTAACGCTTTCTCATAAGACTCTATGGCTTTATCAAGCTCTTTTTTTTGAAACTGACTGTTTCCTATGTTATGTAACCTCTGGCTTTCGTCAACACCTTCTGCTTTTTCATAGGCTTTCAGCGCTTCATCATATTTTTTATCTTTATAAAGTGCATTTCCTATGTCATACTGTTTTTGAGGACTCTTTGCATCTAAACTATTGAGCAAGGTTGCACTTTTGGCATACTCTTTTGCTTCATAGGCATCATTGGCCTCTTTGATAGTTTTAAAGTCTGTCAATCCGGCATGAGCATTAATGAGTAATGAGCAATGAGCAATGAGGATTGTTTTGATGCTTATATTTAATTTCATTTCCTACCTTCATTTTTCATTTCTAACTTCTCATTTCTCATTCTCCGTGGCATTGAACCAAACGATATCAGTAAAAACAACAACCCAAGTCCTAAAGGATAGTAGAAAAACTCTACGCGTTCTTTCACTGTCACTTCACCTTGCTGTTGGTTTTTGTATTTACCTCGGATGACCGAGACCAGTTGTTTAATGTCTGTATCTCCATTACCCGCTACCACATACGCACCACCGTTTTCTTTGGCTACTTCACCCAATGCATCATTTCTTTGCGTAATGGCGATGGTACCGTCTTTTTGTGTAATTGGTTTTCCATTTTCATCGATGACAGGTGCACCTTTATCCGTACCTACAAGCACCACATAAAGGTCTATCTCGTTGTCTTTGAGTATTTCGGAAAACCCTGCTATGGCTTCTTCATCGCCACCATCACTAAAGAGCAGAACAATTTTTGGTTTTTTCTTTTCCAGCAAAGACGCTGTTAATTCAGCCAAAGCGGAAAAGTCCGTAGAGCCCATATTGATATAAGAATCATCCACACCTTCAACCATCATTTTAAGTGTCTCTTTATCGGATGAGAATGGTGCTAGGACAAAAGGACTGTATGCAAAAGCCACTACCCCTATCTCATCACTTGGCATCGCATCAAAGAGAGCAGACATTTTTTTCTTTGCAAAGGTCAAACGGTTCGGGTAGACATCTGTACTTCTCATGGAGCCGGATATATCCAGTGCAGTAAGCAAAGTCAGTCCCTGCACTTCTACCTTTTTATCTCCTTTTTCCATGACAGGTCTTGCCAGTGCAACGATCATCAAAAGAACAGATAGAAGCATCAGTACATTACGCACGACCATAGGCATACTCTCATCCGTTGCAGAGAGTCTTTTGAGTACCTTTTCATCAAAAATGCGTGAGAGCCTCTCTTTATTAGTTGATATCAAAAAAGCAAAAATGATAAAAGGCACAATGAGCACCCAGAAAAACTGTGGATTCACAAAACTCATTTTACACCCCTCTGCTATTTCTAAGATAGATGAACAACAAGAGACTCAAAATGGCTAAGAACAATGGATAAATATAGAGGTACGTATGCTGTACGATCTTTTTATCATTGATCTTAGTGGCTTCTAATTTGTCTATCTCATCATAAATTTCAGTAAGCGTGCTTGCATCTTTTGCACCAAAAGCCTGACCTTTCCCTGCTTCTGCCAAAGCCTTGAGATAAGGACCATTATAATCACGTGCATCTCCTACACCAATGGCATAAAGTTTAATGTCATGCTTTTCTATCATGTTCTTTACATCCGTAAAAGGTATTTTAGACATATTGTCTACCCCGTCTGTCAGCAAGATGGCTATTTTTGATTTGGCTTTACTCTTGGAGAGTAAATTATAGCTCTGAACGACGGCATCATTGATCGCTGTACGTTTCCCTGCTACACCCATCTCTTGCATCTTAGTAATGTTGGTTAAAAACTTCTTTTCAAAGGTCAAAGGAGATGCGATGAAAGCGATATCTGCAAATGTCACCATACCAATACGGTCATTCTCCCTCTTTTCTATAAAGTCACCCACTACTTCTTTGACAATGTCAAACTTATTTCTCCACAGGTCAGTAGGGTCAAAACCTCGCTGACGCATGGAGTCAGAAGAGTCAATGATCAAAACAATATCACGTCCCTCTTTTTTAGAGTTAGAGTAAGATTTAGTAATGACAGGTGAAGCCAAAGCGATCACTGCGGCAGTGATACCTATCCATTTGAGTATTGTCAGCCATGATGAACTTTTTGCACTTTTAACCATCAGAGTTTTCACATGAGGAAAAAAGATCGCACGACTACGCTCTTTACAAAATTTGGCACAGACTATAAAAAGAAGTATGACTGCCAATAAAAAAGGATATTCAAAACTAAATCCGTTCATCTGCCACCTGCACATAAAGGTTAAATTTGTTTTGTGTCTCTGTATCCACAGCCTCTACCTTTTTTTTGTATTTGTATTGTTCCAACATCGGTTCAAGTTGGGAGAATAGTTCTTTTTTTCTCTCATCTGTTGCTAAAAGTCTTGCATAATGTGTTGCCTCGTATGCTGATTTTTTGGTATCTTTCCAGTCTATGGCTTTCAATTCTTCCACATACCCTTTTGCCAAATTTATCTTTCTATTGTCCCACAGTTTTTTAGCCACAAAAAATAAAATACCTAGAGCCAATAAAGAAACAAAAATGATCAATCCCCAATAAATATAATAGCTACTATCGGGGATCTCAAGTAAAGGTTTAATATCTTTTAATTGCGATGTAATATTTTGTTCATTCATAGTTTTATCTCATCTTTTTCATTAACTTCAGTGTAGGCTCTTCATGCGTATAGACTTTCGTAAAACGTACACCCTGCTTTTTAAACTGCTTATAGAGTTTCTCATCATTATCATGCAGTGCTTTTTTGTAATTTTTTAAGGTACCGCTGTCCACATCACCTTCAAAACTTTGTCTGGTTTCCATATCTATAAGTCTGAGGTATCCTAGTTCAGAAGGGTCTTCTTCGAACTTGTCACGTACAATAACAGCAAAGATATCATGCT